>NZ_JBHSQV010000176.1:0-68186 GCF_042658665.1 Marinicrinis lubricantis | reverse complement strand
CAGTTCCTCGTGATGAACCTGGAACGCCGCTTGCGGCTTCTTTTTGTCCTCATTCTCAACATGCTGCTGAAACGTACCGCCTACAGACAATTTGCTCTCTAATGTTTCGTTCAGCAAGCCCTATTTAGAAACCGATTTGTCATGTACCCGGCGTCTCCTCGTCTTTCTTGCCTCTTTCTTCTGCTTCGCCTCGATATCCTGCGGTGTTTCCCTTGTGCCCCACGTCGATTTCCAGAAGGTCACCCAGGCCACCGGCATCTGCCACAATAAGACCAGTTCATAGAACACGCAGAATACGACTCCGAACAGCCATAATTTGCTTCGCTTGAAAAAAAGATGGGCCAGGCTCATCAGCATCGCCATCATCAGGAGGCCAAGAAGGAACGTCCCCGGAAAGATGCCGTGCCTGAGCGGCGCATAAACCAAATTATAAAGAACGATGATCGGTGCAGCGATCGGTACGATCAGACCAATGTAGAAGAACAGCGCCATGAACGGCTCCTTCTTCCATATAAAGCTCCCCGCGCGCAGAGATTCCCTAAGCCAAGAACGCTTCCAGCGCATTTGCTGCTTCAAAAACACCTTGCGATCCGAAGGCACAATGGTGGAGCAAATCGCACTGTCCTGATAACCGGTCCGATGCGTTTTCAAAATAAAGTTGGTCATGCTTCTGTCGTCGCCGAACGTCGCCGGATGCCCAAGAAATCTTTGCGTCAGCCAAGCATCCGAATGTTGAAGAACCAAGTCCTTCCTGTAGCAGGACAGAGGGCCGGATAAGCAAGTGACACTGTCAAAGTAGGATTCAGCCGCTTTCATAATACGGAACGCGATGTAATAGCGCACCGTCTGCATTTTCGTATAGAAATTCGTAAATTTGTTCTCTACTTCCGTTCGGCCGGCTACGCCGCCCATGCGGGGATCTTGAAACGGCTGCACCAGATGCTTAATCGCGGTTGGCTCCAAGAAGCTGTCCGAATCGACGAATACCACCAAGTCATGCTTCGTACGCTTAACCCCTGCCACTAACGCCTCACGTTTGCCGCCATTTTGCGGCAGCACATGGAAACTCAGCCGTTCTTTCGTGACGTAGCGTTCCGCACGGGTATGAATCATATCGATGACCTCCTGAATCTTGGAGGCAGAACCGTCCGTAGAGCAGTCGTCTACGACGATGACTTCCAGTTTGTCTACGGGGTAATCCTGGTTCATACAGCTCATGATCGTACGATGAATCCATTTCTCTTCATTAAAACAAGGGATAATGATCGAAACGCCCGGTGTAAAATCCGGATTGACCGGAACCTCACGGTATAGCGCCCCGAATAAGTAGCGTGTAATTAAGAAGGCCGCTGCAATTAAGCTGTATAAATACAAATAAAAATCAAATTGAAAATAGATAACGCTGGGCACTCTCATCAGTACAATCAGCAGCGCACAAGCAAGCAGCATCGTGCTGGCCGCGTAGATCGAATAACCCCAGCGCTTGCGCTTGAAATATTCCGTCAACGGTTTGACGAATTGGAATGCCACCATCGGCTGCTCTGTACCTGCTTCCGTACGCATAAACTTGCGCACGACCGTTACCATGGTCTTCACGGAATTTTCAAAGCCCTCCGGCATCGTCCCGGGGGGAATTTGGAAATGGACGTGCAGCTCCTGCCCGATTTCATAGTGATCCCACTCTGCTGCCTCAGCCCGCACAAGCAATCCCGTCGAAGAAATGTCCTCTGCGCGGGCCTTCTTCGCATGCCGCTTCTTGTTCTTCTTGTCTTGGGGAAAAATCGTCACTTCGAAATCGGCCACATACCGCAAACTGAGCAGACGAAGGCTGTCTACATCGGGCTGATCCGCCCCGTCACCCTCGAGCGCCTGCATTCCCCGGCGATCGGTCCCCTTGCGCACATTCTCCGGATCCGGTACGTAATTCAAAGGCCTGCGATCCTGACGCGGTATCGTCAATTTTTCTTCTAAGTTTCGAGCTTTTCCTTTTTTAAACATGCAACGCTTCTCCTAATTTTTCACAAAATTGCAGGCTTTCAGGACAAATATGATAGATAGAATCCTTCTATAGACGCCAATATTCAATGTGGTGCTCCTTAAATTCTTCCTCAGAATAGATGCCTCGAACATCCACCATCAGCTTCGCGTGTGCCTGATCGTAAAGCTTATCATAGTCATCAGCGTTCATCCTGCGGAAATCATCGTGCGGTACCGCGAGAACAACTGCATTCACTTGCTGCAGCGAGGAAAGCTCCGACAGCTCAATACCGTACTCATTCCACACTTGTGTCCGGTCCGCCAACGGATCGACCACAACAGGCGTCATGCCGTATTCCTGCAGTTCTCCAATCATATCCTTCACTTTACTATTGCGCAGATCGGAGCAGTTTTCTTTATACGTCAGTCCGAGAATGGCCACCCGAACCTGACCCATATCCAGCTTGAGCCGAACGAGCATTTTCATCAATTGCTGAGCGACATACACGCCCATCCCATCATTGATATGCCTGCCGGCTAATATAATTTTAGAATGATAGCCGGTATCCTCCGCCTTATAGGTTAAGTAATAAGGATCAATGCCGATGCAATGACCCCCTACAAGGCCTGGTGAGAACGGTAAGAAATTCCACTTGGTGGCAGCGGCCTGCAGCACCTTTTTCGTATCGATGCCCATCTGGTGAAACAGCATCGACAGCTCATTCATAAACGCGATGTTGATATCGCGCTGCGCATTCTCAATCACTTTCGCCGCTTCGGCAATCTTAATGCTTTCCGCTCGGTAAACACCCGCTTCAATAATCGTTTCATATAATGCCGCTACCATACTCAACGCTTCTTCATCGTTGCCGGAGACGATCTTCGTTATATTCTCCAGCACATGCTCGCGGTCTCCCGGGTTAATCCGCTCTGGGGAGTAGCCAACCTTAAAATCTTCTCCGCACCTCAGCCCAGATTCTCTCTCTAATATCGGTATGCAGATTTCCTCTGTAACACCGGGGTAAACCGTAGATTCATAGACAACCACCGCTCCTTTCGTGAGCTTGCTGCCTACCATTCGGCTTGCGCTCTCTACAAACTGCAGGTCGGGGACGTTGCCGCTCCGCACAGGAGTCGGAACCGCAACGATAAATCGGGAGATCCCATCCAAATGCCGCTCATCAGCGGTAAACTCGACGGCACATTGTCGAACGGCCTCATCCCCCACATCTCCTGTCACATCGACCCCATCACGGTAAGCCGCAATTTTATCGCGATTATTGTCAAATCCGACGACATGCAGCTTTTTGGAAAATGCGATGGCCAGCGGTAATCCAACGTAACCAAGACCGATGACCGCCATTCGTTCCTCACGATTCATCATCCGCTTCATCTGATCTATCTCCATATTCATGTGCGCTCTCCTGTTCTCTGTTTTAATCCCCATAGGATGAGATCCCTATCATTTCGGATACGGGCTTAATAGAGTATCCTTTCGCTCTTAAGCCTTCGATGATGTCCGGAAGTGCTTCGACCGTCTGAGTGTCGTCCAGCAGATGAAGCAAGATGATGCTGCCGTTCGTCGTTTGCTCCATAATAGTTTGCACGATCTCTTCTGCACTTCGATTCCGCTCATGATCGGAAGGAATGACATCAAAATTCACAATATCCTTATAGCCTGTTGCAGCAATCACATGTAAAGTTTCTTCATTCAATTCGCCCGTCGGCGGTCTGAACATCATATCGGGTTGTTGTTGAATCGCTTCGGCAATGATTTGGTGCGCTTTTATTATTTCTTCCTGCAATTGTTTGGCCGTTAATTCCGTCACAATCGGATGGGCGTAGGTGTGATTGCCCACATCGTGACCTAATTCTGCTATCGCTCTGGCCAAGTTAGGATTTTTCTCTACACCGTCCGCCCGCAGGAAGAAACTCGCTTTCACGTTGTACTGCTGCAATATATTTAGAATTTTCGTTACGGTCTCATCCGATCCCCAATCGTCGAAGGTGAGTGCCACTTCTTTTTTATCGGTATCCACTTTGTTTACCAAGTTGTACACGGCTTCCGTCACAGTCGGAGCATATTGAGCAGCAGCATATCCCGGAATGGACTCTAGCGGTATTCGTTCACCGCCGCCTTCCATCAACTTTTCCAGAGAAACGAATTGATACCCTGCGGAGTCAGCGGATTGGGCGATCAGATCAATATTGTCGATCAAATCGGTATTCTCTTCTATGTCGATCGCAATGATTCCGCCGCGGTTCATATATTTGCGAATATAATGGCGTTTCTCTAGTTCGCTCTCACCCTGCCAATTGTGGAGAAAGAGGCTTGCTCCAATGACGGCTTCCATCCCGTTATGAGCTGCTGCAAGACGTAGATCATCCGTATATTCGCCTGAACTGGTTCTTACATATTTAGGTTCCAAGCCTGTTTTCTCTTGAATCATTTGATGAGTCAGGTAGATTTCTTTATTCCATTCCTTCCTGCTCGAATCAAGTGGAAGCGGAACGCTGCTTTCAATTTTATGACCATGATCAGCAATCGCTTTGGCTATATCGGGTTCCTTCTCTACACGTAGTCGAGGAAGAAAAAACGTTGCTTTGATCCCGTGCTTGTCCAGTCTATTCAGCAGGCTCGTCATCGTCTTCATATCAGCCATGCCGTTGAACGTCAATGAAAGCTGTTTGCGGGTCGTGTACACATCCTTGATCGCTCGGCTCATTTCTCCGTTCCCGTCCTCTGATAACTTGGACTCGAACTCCTCGGCATGCTCCATCAATTCGGTCAACTTTACGAAGGAATACCCTCTGCCCTGCAGGCCTTCAATCAGACCCGGAAGCGCTTCGATCGTATGAATCCCATCATGAAGGTGCAGCAGAATGACACTGCCGTCCACCGTTTGATCCAAAATGGTGCTCTTAATTTCCTCGGCACTATGACTCGCATCCCAATCCAAAGCCGTCACATCAAACATAGCTATGGTCTGGTACCCGGTTGCTGCTACGATTTCAGCGGTTTCCTGATCAATCTCGCCGGTCGGCGGCCTGAACATCATCAACGGCTGCTGCTGAATCGCTTCGGTCAAAATCTGGTGCGCCTTCACCACTTCTTCCTGCAGCTGCTCCGGTGTCAAGGTCGTTACTACGGGGTGGCTGAACGTATGGTTAGCGACTTCGTGCCCCGCCTCGACAATCGCTCTGGCCATATTCGGATTGTTCTGAAGTCCCTGTGCGACCGGGAAGAATGTCGCCTTCACCCCGTATCGATCCAAAATATCCAAAATGGTATTGATCGTGGCGTCGCTTCCCCAATCGTCGAAGGTGAGAGCAATCTCATTTCTGCCGGAAACCAAATTATCAAAGAGCTCATACTCGGCATTGGCATAATTCGGATTGATACGGGCCGCATCGTATCCGGGTATTTGTTCCAGCGGTTTTCGTACCGCTCCGCTGTCGATCAGTTCCTCTAACGAGACGAACGAATAGCCTCTTCGGGATGCCGCGTCCGCAATATATGCAATAGATCCTACGATTTCTGGATTCACATCCGTGTTAAGCGTAATAATTGCGCCCCGCTGCATATACTTTTCCACATAAGCGGCGATCTCTACAGCGCTCTGCATATCCCGATCTTTCGGATTAATGGTGTAGCTCACCACAGCTTCCATTTCCAGCGCATCCGCGGCAAGTTGAATTTCTTCTTGATAATCTCCCGATCTCGTCCGAACATATTTCGGACGTACGCCGGTCTCCCTCTCAATTACATCATTAGCCAGCTGAATGTCTTGATAGATTTGCTCATAGCTCATCAAGCTCATATCCGACTGATCTAAGGTGTTATTCTCGATCTCGTGACCGCGGTTCAATATCATCTGGGCTACATCCGGCTCCTCTGCCACCCTCATGCCCGGCAGAAAAAAACTCGCTTTCATGTGGTACTTGTCCAGCTCGTCCAGAAGGCGCATCATCCTATCCTGGTCAGCCATCCCGTTAAACGTTAAGGCAAGCTCTTTGTTCACGGTATACACATCGTGAATCGCCTGGGCCATATGTCCTGTATCATTGATTTCCTGATCTGAATGGCTTGTATCAAGGGGTGATCGATCATCTTCGTCCGAAACGGCATGCCATAAGAACAACACAAGCAGCCCGATAAGAACTGCAGCTGCACCAGCCACCACAAAATATGTCGTCTTGCGGTTCCCCCATCCTACTAGCTTCATAGTAAAATACTCCTTTTTTCTCTAATCTTGTTTACTATAGAGCATCATACTATACAATTTCTGAACAAGTCTCCTGATAAAAAATACCTAGGTACTTTTTCTCGCGCCATTAACGGAGTTCATCCATTTTTTTATCGAATCATGTAAAATTAAGTGGATATTTATCGAAATGTCAGATATAAATGAAATATGCATTTATGACCATTAAGGGAGTGGAGTGTTTCATGAAACGGTTCAATATTTTTTCATTACGTTCAAAATTTTTTACCATTTGTTTGCTGCTGTTGATTATTCCTTCGGTGACGATAGGTCTCGTAGGTTATGAAACTTCGAAGTACAATCTGGAGGAGTCCGGAAAGGAGCAGATGAAGAGCAGTGTCCGTCTCGCTATTGCGATGATCAACAACTTGGACAAGGAAGTCCAAGCAGGTCATTTGACCCTGGAGGAAGCGCAGGAGATGTTTCGGCAGGAAATATTGGGACCGAAGGCTGAGGACAACCGCCGCCCGATTAATCCGAGATATGTCGTGGGGGAAACCGGCTACCTATATGCGGTCGATCAAGATGCGCTATCCGTCATGAATCCTAGCAATGAAGGCAGCAGTCTAGTCGGTGTCATTACGGAAGACGGCGTCGATATGGGGAAAACGATTCTTGAGCTTGCTGAAAAAGGCGGCGGATACTATACATACGTTTGGGGAAAATCGGATGCCGAGGGCAATGAAACTAAAATTTCGTATGTCGAACCAGATGAGCATTGGGGTTGGATCATCGGATCTGGTGCCTATGAAAGCGAATTTAATGCAGGGGCCAATCAAGTGTTACGTTTCGTCATTACGACGCTCGTAATTTCGATTGTCGTAGGAGCCATGATCATAGGCATTTTTGTCAATACGATTTTAAGACCGGTACGTGTCATGGCTCTGCAGGTCAATCAGGTGTCTGGTGGAGATTTAACCGTCGATCCATTGCCTGCCAAAAGCCGGGATGAGATCGGTTCGCTGGCGCGGGATTTCAACCGTATGACCCAAAGCTTAAGAACGTTGATTGGACATGTTTCCGAAAGCTCGGAGCAAGTCGCGGCAACATCAGAGGAACTGACAGCGAGCGCGCAGCAAACCTCCAAAGCGACAGAGCAAATTACGATGTCCTCCCAGGAGGTTGCTGCCGGAGCAGAGGAACAGAACCGGACATTGAACGGTGCGCGCACTGCAGTTGGCGAAATTGCCAATGGGATGACCAGCGTCGCCGCTTCCATTCAATCGGTTTCCCAAACTGCAGTCAGCACTAATGAAGAAGCAGCGAAAGGAAATGAAGTCGTACAGCAGACCGTGGAGCAAATTCAGACCGTGCATAACCATGTCAACACGACCGCACAAGTGATTGAAACGCTCGGAAATAAATCAGACGAAATCGGACAAGTCGTCCTGCTCATTTCGGATATTGCCAATCAAATCAACCTGCTCGCTCTGAATGCATCCATTGAAGCAGCCAGAGCCGGCGAGCACGGCAGAGGCTTCGCGGTCGTCGCAGACGAAGTTAGAAAGCTGGCCGTACAATCCAGCGATGCTACGGAGAAGATCGGTTCTATTATTCAAGACATCCAGAACGATACGAACCAGGCGGTCGTGTCGATCAAAGAAGGTACCTATGCCGTAGATGCAGGAATGGAGCAGGTTCGTCAAACAGGTGATTCTTTCAAAACGATCACGAGCATGGTCAACGATGTATCAGCTCAGTCCCAAGAAGTAGCCGCAGTGGTAGAGGAAGTCATGGCCAGCATTCAAAATATGGTCTCGATGATCGATTCCATCGCAAACATCTCCGAGCAATCGTCCAGCAACTCGCAAAATATGGCCGCTGCATCGGAAGAGCAATTAGCCTCGATGGAGGAGATCTCTTCTTCAGCCGCCAATTTAACGAACATGGCAGAGGAGCTTCAAAAGCTTGTAGAGAAATTCAAATATTAAGCTGGAGCGAATAAATAAAAGCCAGTGCACGTCCTCTATGAGAGACATACACTGGCTTTCTGCTGCTTTTCTGTTCGCTTATTCAATCTACAGCACAATCTTTACCTTCGAATCAGCTCACGCATTTCAATAATGCCCGATGGATCGAGCCCGTTCGTCGGCTCGTCCAATATTAGCAGCTCTGGGCTGCCCAGCAGCGCCTGCGCGATGCCTAATCGCTGCTTCATGCCAAGCGAGAACTTTCGAACGATTTTGTTTCGCACCTCGGTTAATTTCACGATAGCCAGCACACGATCGATCTCATTGCGATCGCTGCCTACAATTTGCCGCGTAATTTCCAAATTCTCATATGCTGTCAGATGACCGTAATACGAAGGTGATTCGACCATCGAACCGACCCGCTTCAGAATGGACAGCCGGTTCTTCTTCATCGGTTCCCCGAATACACGAACCTCACCCGCCGTCTCATTCACCAAGCCAAGGATCATCCGAATCGTCGTCGACTTCCCCGCCCCATTCGGTCCGAGGAATCCATAGATTCCCCCCTGCGGCACCCGCAGATTGACGCCATCGACCGCTGTAAATTGGCTGAATCGTTTGGACAGATTGTTCGTTTCAATCAAGTATTTCATCATGCTTCCCCTTCCGTTTCGCTTTGGATACGGCTATTCTACATCCCCAGCCTTAAGGGTAATGTGGAGGATCCTTAAGCTAACCTTAAGATTGAGGAAACAATTAGACTATTCTCAACCGATTCAATAAAAAAACAGCAGGAAAGCTTCTGAATTGAAGCAATCCCACTGTGGCTATGAATACTATCAAATCCGTCAATCCCAGTCCATATAAAACGTCGCCTTCAGCTTGCCTTCACTGCAGTCTGGACATTGTTGTGTTCGAAATTAGCTTCTTCCATCAAGGCTCCGCACCTCTTGCAATGACAAGCATGCTTATACTGCGAAGTATCCGACTGCATCTCGATGTAAAGTTCATTTTGAATGCCTCTGCAAAGGGGACACACAAATACCGCATCATACGCATTATACGTTACCGAGTCGTCCTCCATAAATTGCTCGATGCGCTGTTTGAGTTTACAATCTTTAACGAATGAAGCAATCGACTTCAAGGACATATAGGCAAAGCCGATCCCTACAAACATATTATCCTTATAACGGCACGCATCGCATTCCAGCTTAAAGGCTTCTCCCATGTGCAGTCCTCCCTATTCCTATACGTCCTTACCAGCTCATTCTAATTGCAGATCAGGCCGAAGAGTTGGCCCGTTCACATTTTCTTTATCCGTGATTCAGACGGGGACCTCTCTACAGTCCGATCACTGTTTACAACGATGGTTATGGCCCCCCAAGCGTTTTCAATAGCTGGATCTTGGGCTCTCCTTTGCCATCCTAATCTTCAAAATAATCCTTTCCATTCACAACCCACAAGCCCATTCCCCACGAAAAAGGACTGCGACAATGATGTTTTCTCCGGACTGAACATCTATTTTCATTCGTCTTCACCTGCTTTATGTTGATCTCATTTCCTTTTCACTTCAACGGAATCTGATACAGCTGAATGGCCGTAAGCAGCGACTGATGAAGCCTGCGAACCGTTTCGAAGGCGGGCTCTAGCGTCTCTTCAATGCCATCTACGAATAGATCCAAATGCCATTCAGCGTCGTTCCGAGCTGCCTTCCGTATGGCGTCCCCGGCGGAAGAGCGAAGGGTCTGAGCGTAATTGCCGGTTGAAATCTTGTTACAGTAGATTTTTGGGTAAGGTCCATTTCCTCCAATGCTCCACCATGTATGAGTATTTTCTACCCTCACAAAACATCCATCGACACATCTTGCTGAATGACCGCGTCTGTCTTCACTCCATCCAGCAGTGGACTGATCCGGTTGTGATAATAAATGTGCAAGTCGTGATGAGCTCTGGTTACGCAGATATACAGCAGCTTGGCATCTAATTCGTTCATGCCGAACCTCTCCTCATTGGCATTCGGGATAATAACTGCATCGAATTCCATCCCCTTCACTAACGAAGACGGAATCAACACCAAATTCCCCGTCAATGTATGATTCGGATGATCTATCAATTGAAGTCCACTATATCCTTGATCCGCTAATGAACGATAAATTCCTTCTGTTTGTTTCAGATCCTTTCCAATAATCGCTATCTTGGCATGTCCCTTTTTCGCAAAAGCATTTAGAGACTCTTGGATCTTCACTAGCAAATCACTGCCTCCCGTCACTTGACGAACATGAGGTTCGCCCCCTTTGCGATTAACGGGGATAATTCGTGGCAGATTCAACTTGCTGTTGGATATGACTTTATTCGCTAGCTCCATAATTTCGTATGTAGAGCGATAGCTTGTATTCATCTGCATCCGCCGAATTGGATTCGTACCGATAACTTGTTGATCAACCTCATCCCAGCTTCTAATCCCTGTAGGGAAGATACTTTGTGTAATATCCCCGAGAATGGTCAATGAAGACGTCATTTGATTTAGCATATAGATTTGAAAAGGACTCAAATCTTGCGCCTCATCTATAACCATATATTTATAAAACCGATCAAGGCCTCGTAAATTCTGCTCGATATAAAGCAAAGCAGCTAAATCATCAAAAGTTACACCCATTTGTACGGAACCCGCCAATTCATGGGCTAACTCCGCAGGAATCGATTGATCAAGTCCCATTAACAGCTCCGGATTGCCCAATAACTGCTTATACACCCCTATAGTATTTTTAGGCTCCCAAGTATCAACGAATTCTTTTATTGCCTTGTTACATTCGGACTTGAGTTTTTCCTTCTTTATACTTAGTGAATGCTCCAACGACACAAATAAGTTTTTTCGGCCAGGGTGCCCTGCGGGCATCGTCTCGACCCAATTGTTAACAATGTCATCAAATTGTATTTCTAATACTTCCAGTTGCTTCTGATAATAATCTTTCATTGCGATTTTTACAGATTCGATTGTCTCTTCTCTTCTACTCGCAAGAGGCAGATGCGCGTACCCATTATACATAGCCTTCAACTGCTCCTCAGATATTGAGAAATCAGAATTGACATTGATTTTTGCTTTTGGACATTCGTTAAATTCAATAAACTGAAGATATGTCTCTAGCATGTGTAAGAACTTTATCGATCCTTTAAATTTAGCCGCTGTTTCGTTCACTTGACCTTGAAGAGAGTGGTTTAATCGTTGAACCATGTTTTGGTAAGGATCGCTTAACCCTTTGATTTTCAACATCGATACAACCAAATCAAAAAATGTACTTTGTTCAATTCCTTCAATATCTAGATCAGGTATAACACTTTGCATATACGAGATGAACATTTTGTTCGGTGCGATGACAATAATGTCCTCCGGTTGCAGATATTCCTCATACCGATAGAGCAAGTACGAGATCCTGTGCATTGCCACACTCGACTTACCTGAACCTGCCACCCCTTGAACGATGATGGGCTGATCTATACTTAAACGCACAATTTCATCCTGCTCTTCTTGTAAAGAAGATATAATTTCCTGCAGCTGATGATCGGTAGAACGTTGACTTAATATTTCATTAAGATATTCGTCATTACTGATTTCTCTTGACTCATTATCGATCGTCAATTGAGTCGAGTTACTCGGATCTTTCACTTGACCGACATCTACAATTCTTTTAACCATCTTATTGTTAATTGTAATCTGCCGTTTCCCCACCAGCTGACCTATTGCAGGAATGGATTTTTTACCACCACTGTATGAAGTAAACATGCTGCCGAAATCAGAACGCCAATCGACAACAATCTCATGAGTGCCATCACCAATTCCCGTTTTCCCTACATAAAAAGGAATGCGCTTACCATTCTCGTCGACAACGTCCATACGGCCTATGTACGGACTGGATCTGCTTTGTTCGATTCTATCTATTTTTTCTATGCGTCTCTTCTGAATGATCGCATCGGCTGTGCTTGTGACGCTTGTCTTTCGTTTAGACAAGGAGGACAGTAATTGGTCAATTTCAGATAACTTTGATTCCAGAACTTCTTGTTCATACTCTTGTCTCGGATCCACGAAAACCACTCCAGTGCTGGATACTATTAGTTCGAGTGACCTAACAATTATCAACGGTCAAATTTAATTGTATTTTCGACAAAAAGACCCCTCATCCCTTTATATCATTTCATCATTATGAATTGAAAGGGAGTTTTATAGGGTCTTTTAGACTATGGATTAAGCACTAAAACTCTCTGTCTTGACTGTTTACAAGGGTTTCCATTATCCCTCTATACAATTCTATATTTGAAGACCTCTAATGGCTCTAACTTTATTGGAAATTCTGGACCAGCCTTACTCAGATTCAACGTCGGCATTTTTGGGCTCACTGGTATCTTCGAATTTTTGCTGCAGACTTTGACTTAAGCCTTCCAATGTGGCGATTTCTGTATTGACTTGCTCCGCCGCATCGATGAGACTGTCGCTCAATCCTTTGACTTCCTCCATCGAAGCGATGTTTTGCGAGATTACAGCGAAGATTTGCTCCATTCTCTCCGCTGCGCTTCGCGGATACGAAGCAATCGTTGTTCAGTCTCTTCAACCGCTGTGGACTGCTCCTTGTACCTGCTCAACCAAAGAGAGCAATTTCTCGTCATATTCCTGTTTTCTCTTTTCAATTTGATTCATGATCTTGTGTTTCGAATAAATTTGCATCGATGTTGCACTAGAAGTCAGAATCAGGAAAACCGCGTGAATAACGAGCATGAGGAAAGGATATGTGTCCGTTCCGAACACAATCTGGGGGCACCAGAAGAATTTGCCCAAATGCTGCACTACAATCAATATCTTCATCATCATGATAAGACGAATATTTTCATAGTAAGCTGCCGCCGCTATGACAATAAAGATGGAAAAGTGAAACTCAACACCCCCGCCTCCGCCGCTGATGATGGAGATGCTGGAGAATGTAAGGGTAAGGACGATGAGGAGCGGCAGTTGCGAGTGCATCTTATTTTTTCGGAATATATAAAAAGACACCCCGCAAAGTAGGATCGGGAAGATGAACAGGATGTTCTGACCCAAATGATCCAATCCGTCATTACTGCGAGCGTTCCATGACTATGAGTGAGAAACGGATGCAAGGTTCGCTGGAGGACAAAAATAATGATATTGAACATGACAACAGAGAAGCCTAACCACAGCAATAACTGGTTCTTTCTCGTTAACATGTCTTTTCATTCTCTTATTTCGAAAAAACTTCAAGTACGTCACAGACTATACAGGATGATACTGCACAATTTCTAAACAAAGAGAAAAAAATGCCGCTCCCCAAAAAAGGAGAAGCGGCTATACCCTATTTACGCAATCACAATAACTTGCCTAGTATTCGCGAACACGACTTCGCTGGCGATACCTAATGATCGAAGAGATCCGGCAAAATATTGTAGATATACGGAGTAACCCAAGTCCAAGCATGCGAACCGCCGCCGGCTGCGATGAAGTAAAAATTGCCCTTGTTCGTATCCGATGAATAAATAAAGACATCCGTCAATTGCTTCATCGCGTCGATCTGTGGCTTCAAATTGGGATATGCGATATCCAGATCGCCTGTTGCACTGAAAATGTAGTAATCCTGCGGCGCATAACCTGATGCTCTGGCTGCATTTGCAAGGTATTCAGCCGTTTCTACCGGCTTCGTGCCGCCTCCCAACCTGCCGTAAACCCAGCTGTCACCGCACAGCGGCATATAATACTTGAAATAGTCCAGACAATGGATAAAGGTATACCACGTCGTGACGGAACCCATCGAAAACCCGCCGAATGCCCGGTGCGCTCTGGACGCGTTCAAATCGTCCAAGCTTCCGGATTTGGCGTAGGTATGATATTGGGTCTCCACGAACGGAACGATGTGGTGCATTAACTTCTCGTGGAAGAGCGCGACATCGTTCTTGCCGCCATAGAAGGTAGGCGTGACGACGATAAGCGGTTCAATATCGCCTTTGGCAATCATATTGTCCACAATTTTCTTCAGCTGCCTGCTCTGGCCGGGTCCGCCGAAGATGAGATCCTCATTCTCGCCTCCGCCATGCATCAGATAGAGAACATTGTATTTCTTGCTCGAGTCAGAAGCGTCATAGCCGTACGGAAGGTAGACATGCATCCTCTTGTCGTCCGTACCGTTATTTAAGTTCGGCGCCTTATACATCAAGGTTTCGATCGTCCCCGGCCGATCGCTCTCTACGCGATATTCATCCGGAACCGGCTTGAAGTATTTTTCCGCTGCCGCTTCATCCGTCAGTTGCAGCTTCCGAATCGCATCCTTTAGAACCGCATACTGTTCATCGATGCAATTCTGGGGAACTTGATTATTTGAGAGAACGCGTTCGGCGAATTCTATCGCTTCTTTCACAATCCTCGCATTACGGTAACGCTGGAAATCTAACTTTCGCGCATTCTTGGTCAAGCTCATCAGGTCATAAGGATTGCGACCGCTGACCGCCCCCTCGGGCTTGCAGGTAAGCAAAATTTCACCGAATAATCCCGTATCTTTCCACGCATTGCCTGTCAAATCGAATACGCTAAGAGCACCGGCTTGCTCTGATTGGACCGCATCATTCATCAGCAAATCGAAACCGAGAACCTTCCCATTCTCCGGCTTCGTCTTGAGTGCGATTCTCGCTTGGATGACGTAGCCATCCTCCGTTTCATATGCAGTCGAGTACAACCGCTCCGCATCCCCGCTGCCCACATACAGAACATTCTCGCAATTTATCGTAAAATGCGCGTCGTCTACCCCGTAGTCTAGTGTCTTGTCATTGTTCTCGTCTATGAATATGCTCAAAGCATCTTGCCTGTACGGTGCTTCAGCTTGTGCCGAGACGTTCTTATCTTTGACTTCTGCAAGGACATACAGCGCTCGATCATCCCATAGCACTTTAAAAGTCGCCGAGGCATCGGGATGGCCCGAGATCTTAGTCGGTGTAACCGCTTGCAAATTGCTCCATATCGGATCTACTTGGTCGTCAATGACAGGCGAACCGAAATAAGCAACCATTCTTCCGTGAGAATCCAAACCATGCTCATCGACAGGTACTTTGGCAGAGTCCGGTGATCGTTTCATTTTGACCTCCTTCATCATTTTTTCATTGAGCAGCACAATTTTATCGCGCAAAGCGATATCGTTTTAGCTTTAACGTCATTATAGGTACCCTTTTATCCGATAGTCAATATGAGGAAAAAACACGATGCGCCTATCATTCGTGCCTATCTACCTAATCGAATCACGAAACTACATGGATATTTCCTTCAAAAAGATTGAATCACGGAAAACTCACTAAAACGACGAAGAGACTCGAAGCAGTGTGACGATTCCAAGCCGCGTGTCCCAGTTAGACCGACGCCAAATACCGTGCACCCAAGCTTAATCACAGATAAGGGACGATATATTTTTGATAGGCTATAGCTCCTTCGTATCTCCCTCAACCCCCTCGACCCTACCAATAATTGACAAATAAATCTGTCAATGATAGCATTTTCATAATTACTAAAACGAAACAGCCTTTGTCTGCTAACCCATTCGAGTTCATCAGAGCAGACCAATCTCCATCCATCGAGGAGGGATGATCATGAGTAACTATTCGCACTTATCCGATCTACTGAAGGAATTCGTCAAGACAGGTCCGTCAGGCTGTGGCTGCGCGATAGCCAAAGACGGCAAGATCCTCTTTGAGGATTACCACGGCTACGCCAATCTCGAGAAGAAGCAGCTCATTACCCCAGATACGGTATACCGGCTATTCTCCAACACCAAAGTCATCGTTTGCGCAGCGGCGCTCATTCTGTATGAGCGCGGAAAATTCTTGTTAAACGATCCGCTGTACGAGTACTTCCCGGAGTACCGCCACCACCGGGTCGTGCAGAACTCCCCCAACGGCTACACGCATATTGTCCCCGCTAAGAAATCGATGCTAGTGAAGGACGCATTCTGCATGTCCGTCGGCCTCCCGTACACCTTCGGCGATTCGATATCGGCACGGGAGTTGGCTCGGGTGAAACGGGAATTGAAGGAGAAGCATGGCAAGTACGACCTGCAGACCGAAATTAAGGCGGTAGCAGAGGTTCCCTTGGCTTTCGAGCCGGGAAGCCGCTGGCTGTATGGTTACGGCCACGAGCTGGTCGCCGGTTTGATCGAGGTCGTCTCTGGCAAGACGGTGGGACAATTCCTGCAGGACGAGATCTTCGATCCGCTCGGCATGACGAGCACCGGCTATCGTTACCGGGATGACATCGAGAATCGTATGGCAACGATGTATCAACGCACAGAGGACGGTCAGATGATCGAGATCCCCGGATTCCTGGACGAATTCCATCAGCAGGATGCTATCTATGAGATGGGCGGTGCCGGCTTGTATTCGACGGTTCGCGACTACCTCCGGTTCTCGCAAATGCTGGCGAACGGCGGGACCCTGGACGGCGTTCAGATTTTGGGACGCAAGACGATCGATTTGATGAGAAGCAATCACCTTAGCGAAGCGCAGCTTACGGACTTTACGAACTCATATCACTCCGGTTATGGCTACGGATTAGGCGTACGCACGATGATGGACCCGGCGGCGGGACACTCCAACAGCTCCATTGGCGAATTTGGTTGGACGGGTGCCGCCGGTACTTGGACCTCGATTGACCCGAGTGAACGATTCTCCGTCGTCTATATGCACCAGCTCTCACCCAATATGGAGGAATACCACCATCTGCGCGTGCGTGCCGCGGCTTACGCCACGCTGTGACGGACAGCAGCACCCGCTCCGCACTAAGGGCGCAGCCTACCTAGGCTGCGCCCTTTTGCTGGTTTAACGCATTGATCACATCAGTTCGCGGAAAGATTGGACATGTCAGTCCACATCTTAAAAAACGATCCGACGGCTTAAAGAAGTCGTAACTCCTTGCATCAGCATTTGACACAGGAATAGACGAATGGAACGTTTAAACTAACCCAATTATATTGAGGATTACAACCTCAAAAAACGAAGAGCACAAGCCCGGCAAAACACCGAACTCATGCCCTCCCTACTAACCTTTTTCTGCTCTACTTGGCAGCTCAATACGGAATAAGCTGGCCCTCTCATCATAATAGGAAACGACACCCTGGATATAAGATATGACTGCATTAATCTCCACGATGAATACACCCTGATCGTTGATATAAGGTTCTCCATGCAGCAGATTCTCTTCCCCATTGACAAGAAGATGTGTACGCCCTTTTTCAGCGACAACCTTTGTTCCACCTGATGTGATGGTTAGAATTCCCCGCTTGTCATCATAATGATAATCGAATAATTCCGGGCGGTCGTTCTTGATTCTCTCTAGAATGAAGAGTATCGGACTGTAGATGCTCCCATGACTCACGATACTTAAGATCCCATTCGTATTCGGCTCCTCCCCATCGACGACGACCTTGCAATATACTTTACCCTCCGGATTGTACTTCGCCTGATCAGCCTCTGGAATCGATTCGAATGGATAAACCCGTTCAGGCGCGGTGTCCGGATACGATGGAACCAGATATTGCGGCATCTCCCGTGTAAGCGACCCGATGTCGACCGGCTGACTCTCAAGAGTAAAGGCTGCCTCGGGAACACCCTGCATCCGAGCCGTGAGCCGAATCTGGCCCGCATGCCTTGTAGATCGGATAAACACCCGATTGCTGCCGCATTCGGCGTACACATGATGCTGATGAATGACGCTGTCGTTTTTACCATAGCCGTTAAATCGCCCGCTGTTATAGCCTCCGAGGAGAATGCCTTCCCCTTCGATGCCCAAATCGATCCGGCCTGAGGCCAGCGGATGCAGACGGCCCTTCTCATCCAACACTTCTACGTCGACATAAGCGATATCGGTTCCATCCGCCAACAATCCCCGCTCCCCTTTGTGTACCGTCAACCTTAATTGGGAGGGTGCAGACACGGTCTCGATCGTTTCCGCAGCGACTTCTTTTCCTTGGTAATCATACGCCCTTGCCGTAATTGAACCCGATTGGGTAATATCGATATGGTGAAACGGGAAAACAAACGTATGGATCGGTTTGTCACAAGTGCCTGCCAAATTCCCATTAATGAACAGCTCGATCTTGGCAACCGCGTAACTGCCGATCACGTAGACCGTCTTATCCTTTGGATTGCGGAATCGGTATTCGCCTGTCTTCCGCCATACCTCCCCGTCGAATTCTTTGACGGGATATCTGTAGCTCCGGCCGTCTTCCTGCGGATAATTCCAATGTCCGACGATCTTGATCGCAGGAACCGGAGATTGCATGACGCGGAACACGTCAAAATTTTGCTTTTTGATCCGCACAGGGTCTACCCGTCCGCTCATTCTCGCATTTTCACTGGCCGATTGTCTTCCATGCTGCGCCGAATCCGTCCAGCATAAGGCAGCCGCAGCCGAATAGTAATTCTTACCCGAGGCGCCGCCAATCCGATCATTGAAAAATTCGGCGTATCCTTTCGCAGCACATAGCGCTAAATCCTCCGAGGTCAGATCATGGACGTCTCGACCCAATTGCTTCTTGCCGCCGCGTCCAACCCATAAATTATCATAGTCGAAGTCAGGCGGTGAATAATCATCCCACACCCTTCTTGGCGATTCCTCACGCAAATACTCGGTCTCGGTGACCGGCATTTTCTCCGATTGGTAACGTCCGGCATGGCGGTTCAGCATCGTACCGACGTATTCCGCTTCACTCACCACATCCTCCGTGTTCAACGTACGGCAGCCCATATATCTGCCGCCGTGCGGATCGAGCTTTTCCTTCAGCAATCGCATTTCACGCATATGCTCCTTGCTGATGGCATGGTTGCCCGCCTCCCAGAACAGGATGGAAGGATGGTTGCGAAAATAGATAATCACATCTCGCATCAGTTCAACGCGCTGATCCCACTGCCTGCCGAAATTCTCCTTTTCCTTATCTCCCGCCGGCTGGGTACAGACGACACCGTAACGGTCGAACGAGCGGATATCTGCTGGGGAGCCCGCCACATGCATAAAACGGATATGGTTGGCATGGCTTTCACGGATTAATTTCGCATCCATATCCTTCAGCCAATCGGGGGCGGTGCCAATCGCAGCCCATTCATTGGTGGCACGCTGTGCATAGCCAGTAAGCCATACACGTGTGTCATTGATCATGAGACCATCTTGAAAGCTGTAGGCGACCTTTCTAAAACCTGTCACCGTCGTGACGGAATCAATGACTTCCCCATCGTGGATTAAATTTGTCTGCACTGTATATAGATACGGATCATCGGGTGACCAGAAGCGGAGTCCAGATACCAAAGCAGAAGCTTCTACTACAGATACTTCAAGAGAGTCTATAACGGTGGGCTGTACTTCATCCTCTGGCAGTGGTACATATTGGTCCCCTTCTTTTCGGTACGCATCTTGCGGAATAATCGACAATGGAGAAATTGCGGGCAGATGCTGGGCAGCAGGAATGCGCACCTGATCCGAAGACATGCGCCCTACTTTTCTTCCCTGATGATCATAGATAATGGAATCTAATGTAATGGTTTGGTCAGAGCCCGTTTCGTTTCGGATTTCGGCTTCCGAATGAATGACCGCTTTTCTCTGTGCAATATCAAAGTTCTTTCCGTAAATATAGACGCCCTTGGTTTGCAAATTGCTGTAGATTGGAAGTGTAATATACAGCTTTGGCTTCACATGCAGCCTTATATTTCTGGTGAGCCCCCCGACGCTCGGATTAAAATCATTGCAATTCCAGAAAAAGGCCACGCCGCGGTTTGCATCGATCTCCTTCTCCGGGTTTAAGGAAGCTATGAACGAACCGGGCACCGCCTCCGGCATATTTGGCGTCTCCGCAGCAAAAAAGTCCATATTCCTTGAAGAGGTATTGTCTGTTGCAATCGCAATTAAATTTTCCGCAGCGTAATCCACATATGGCGTTAAGTCAAAGGCGAACGGGGCGACTCCCGCTTCGCAATATCCTGCCATGGTTCCATTGACATAGAGATAACAGGTTTGGCGGATGCCTTCGAATTCGATCAATACTTTTTTACCCTCATGCTCTCTCGGAAGGCGGAACCATTTTCTATAGAACGAGAACGTTCTCTTCTGCCCGCTTCCGGCATCCTCAATTCGTGCAACGAACAGATCTTTATCATTAAAGGTATGCGGCACGCCTACCGCTTCCCAATCGTTCTCCATATAATCTGTTTCATAAAAATACCTGCCAGCCTCATCTCTCCATGATTCTAACGCCTGTTGCAGCGGAAAAGCATCTGCAAGCTTAAATCTCCATTCATAATTGAAGTTATATACCTGTGCCTTGCTTTGAACCGACGGTAATTCAGCAACGACTGTCTGATGATGATTCTGCATATGTACCTCCTGTAAACTTGGCAGAAGCCCGTCGTGGGAACCTTCTCGCCTAAAGTTGGCGCCAATAACATGGCGTTACTTGAAAACAGGCCGGAACATACCGGCCCGTCTCTACACTTCTATCGTTACATTGCATTAATGTATGACATGAACCGTATCCTTGCCGCTAAAGGTCCTTCCGTCCTGCAAATGGCCGGTGAGACGAACCTCAATCACCGCATCACGCAGCCCAGCGATCGCGCCGATGATCTGCTGCCTGTCAAACTTGACCATGAGCTCTTCGCTGCCGTCCTTGTCACGATCACTCT
This sequence comes from Marinicrinis lubricantis, assembly GCF_042658665.1. Taxonomy (NCBI): domain Bacteria; kingdom Bacillati; phylum Bacillota; class Bacilli; order Caryophanales; family Paenibacillaceae; genus Marinicrinis; species Marinicrinis lubricantis. The sequence continues at coordinate 47,329 of NZ_JBHSQV010000176.1, read as the reverse complement.
TCTCCACCGCAGACCGCACAGCAGCAATAGATGTTCCATTCACATGCAGCCCTATGGAATCGGCATCCACGGGCGATACAACATTCGAAGGCAGTTCAATGTAAGCGGTAATCTCATTTCCCTGGCTCTTCAAATTTAATGTACCTGGATCGACTTTCACACCCGCCGTCACCTGGCCTGCATAATATATGTTCGGCGTTGGAGGTGTAGACATGCCATGCCCTAAGTAATAATCCGTTAAGTGAGACTGCATATATCCTCGAACCGTCATACTGTTTCGATATAACGGGTTTTGTGCGAGCGTATAGATTCGGTAATCTGTTGGAATTGGCGTCGTGAAAATGATCAGCTCGTCGTGATCATCACTCGTTAGGATGACCTCTTCACGCCAATCCCCTACTATATCGCCGAGGAACTTGGGAACCCCGCGCCAGCTACCCACAGCGTAATTCCGAGGCGTCTCCAAACGAGTCAGCGATTGGGTTTCATACTGCCATTTTTCAATCTTACCGTTGTTATAGCTTTCACTGAGCAGATCTCCGTCCCACATCAATCGAATGGTCGGCCATGGATTCCCCTCATGATCGGCTGCGGTAATCTCCGTGTTCGTTGGTCCATTGTAGATCCCCTCGAAAGAAAACACTTCATAACCGGGATAGCCTGGATCTAGATCACCAACGTCGCCGCGCCCTACATCCCATGCAGGAGGGGCTACAGAATGCTGCCATATCATCTGACCTGTGCCCGCGTCATAATAATACTCAAGCAAGCCATACGGGTTATCCTGCTGAATGCCGTACCCCTGAAGTCCCGGTCTGTTCGGGTCCATTTTGCCGATATAAAAGCGGTCTCCGTGCACAACATTGCTGCCCGTCAAAGAATAAAGCATTGTGCCGTCATCATCCAAGACGAAGCCGATATGGGCGATCTCGTCCTTGCCATCCCCATCTACATCGGCGAGGCGGATATTGTGACCATCTGGCGCAAGGCCCTCTGAATCGCGCAGCCATTTCCAGTCCATGACCAGTTGCTCCCCCTCCAGATGATAAGCGGCGATCAGCATATTGAAAGATTTATCGGGATTCCGATTTTTCGCGGAAAGGACAACGCTTGGTGTTGTGCCGTTGAGGTAGCCTATGCCTACATGAGCGGCGAGCGGACCGATTGCAATGTAATCATCCGGAATCGGGCTGGCGCTTCGGAGTTCTCCGGTCATGCCATCAAGCACAGCCAGCCATTGCTTCGTGTCGCTTGCGTCAGACCAGACCGTGCCGTCCCCGAACGTTACACCGTTTGCGATCTTAAGAATGACTTCGGACTTACCGTCCCCATCCATGTCATACGCCGTAATGCCATCCCAATGCCCCACGTTAATGGTCGCCGATCCAGGGGAAATATTGTCTTGATTCAAGCTGTTCGGCCCAAGACTTACCTCCCACAGCAACGTGCCGTCGCGTTTGTACGCTTCAACGATCTGAGGCTGCATGGTCTCCCGAACGACTAGAAAATCGTATTCACCATCGCCATCGAAATCTCCAACCCATACATGATTGATGCTGCCGCCCGCGCGAAGTGGAACCGTGAAGTAAGGGACATCCTCTTGGTTTGCAGGAAGTGTGAATGGGCTGCTTGCATTTTGTTCGATGCCGCCCATCACCGGCCTCACGAAATACGCATTGTCCTTCGTCAGATCCGCGGTGGTGTCTGTATAATTCGTGCCTTGAGTGAGAACCGAATCATTCAGCTTGACGGCATCGCCGCCATCTGTCGAACGATATACATTGAAGCCAATCGAAGAAGGATCTAACGCCAATAAACGCCAACTGATAAACACATGAGAACCTTCTCGAACGGCAACAACGCCCCGGCCTAAATTCTCCATCGATCTCATCATCGTCCGTTGGTTTGGAGCGGCCGCGATATCATCGCCTCCGGCAGTGGCAGCGGCTGTTTCCGCTTCAACGATGACTTGCCCAACCTGTTCATTTGCTGCTATTGTTGTACTCACCATACCTACAATGAAGGAAAGCATCATAAATAGACAGACTATTCTTTTCACCAAAGAAATCTCCTCTCTCATTTAGGAATCGAAAGGCGACAGCTCCAACTGACGACAAAACCGGAAGATCCTACTCCGTTGCATCAAACTAACCGGACGATCACCCCCCCAACAAAATATTTGCTCATGCTTAAGCAAACGAATGCGTGTTACTGTATGCGCTTTCAAAAGGAGTCTACTCATAAGCGTTCATCTTACGACCTCGGGGTGAACACTATGGTTTCTCCGAATCTTTTTGCGGTAGGTCAGCGGTGTATGTCCTGTAATATTCTTAAATGTTTTATTAAAATGAGAGATTTCCCGAAACCCGACTTTAGCGGCGATATCCTGCACTTTTTCATTCGTCTCCCCCAGCAGCCTCTGAGATTCTCGAATCCGCAGGATCCGTACATATTCACTCATATAAAAGCCGGTTAACATTTTAAACACTCTGCTTAAATAAGATGGACTGATATAAAACTTTTGGGCAATTTCGTTCAAGTGAAACTCTTGTTCGAAGCGCCCGCCCAAGTATGCGGTGATTTCGGAAATTTTTCGGTACATGGGGTGCGAAGATTTCGACCATTCCAAGTTCTTCTCTTCGAACCTTCGCAATTGGACCAGCAGCTGGATGAATGAGGCTTGCAGCGTAAATTCGTAATACTCATTTTGCTTTTGATCTTCTTCCAGCATTTTGAATAGTAAAGGTTCAATGGAACGCTGTTCTTCTTCAGTGAATCGAATGAAACGGGAAAGTCTGTTGAAAGGCAGCACTTTATCGGTTTGCAAGAGAAGCATCGGTTGAATTCGTCCATCGGTAAAATGGATGACAATCCGTTCGAATGTTGGGGAATCATCACTGCTTACGGTTTGAAACACATCGTACTTATTAATAAACAGCAAATCCCCTTGTTGTACCGTATATTTCCGGTTATCGATGACATAATTCAGTTTCCCTTTCAGCAGATAATGGATTTGATAGTTAGGATGAAAATGTGTGATCGGTTTCTCATTTTGGACTTTCACCTGGTGGTATTCAATTGTGAAGTTTTTTTCCGTCATGGAACGAACCTGCGGTAACTTCGCCAAGCGGATAACCCCCTCCAAGATTCATCTTCTGCTTGCAACGAAACGATCCACATTCACCGGAAGGCCCATGCGAATGAAGATATTGTCTGGGTGAATGAATCACTGTACTATAATGACTATATCGCACCAATGGGATATCATCTTCCTAAATATTGCCTGATTGCACGTAAAAAGTTGTAATTATTGCAAATCGGAAATGAGGTGCTGACTGCCGTATGAAGGTCTATGAAAACACCGCAGGAACGTTAGAGGTCGACCATGTGAAGCGTACAAGCAACTATAACATGAAGGAGCACATGCACGATAAATATGAACTGTACTGTCTGATGGCTGGGGAACGAGATTATTTCATCCGGGAACGGACGTATCGGATGGAGCAAGGAGACTTCGTGTTCATCGAGAAAGGAGAGCCGCACCGAGCCATCGATACGGCTGTACCGAACCATGAGCGGGCGGTATTCTACTTCACGTCTTCGATACTGGATGGCTTGCCAATACGAGGGCACAGCGGTGTGGTGAGGCTGTCTCCGCAGGTACGGTACAAAGGAGAAGCGCTTGTGCGTGAGCTGCTCTCCGAGGCGAAAGTGGAGGCGAAGGGGCGCGATGTAATGCTGGAGCTGCTGCTCAAGCAGCTTCTCCTGCTGGTGTTTCGTGCGCAGGAGGAACAACCGGAATCGGAGGATCGGCTGTCGCCCGCACACCAGATGATGTCAGAGGTTGCAGCTTATATCCGATCCCATTATCAGGAGCCGCTGCTGCTGAAGGAAGTGGCGGAGCAATTTTTCGTCAGCCGTTATTATCTTAGCCGAACATTCAAGCAGTGTACGGGGTTCGGATTCTCGGAATATGTGCAGCTCGTACGTATGCGGGAGGCGCAGCGTCTTCTCATTGAGACAGACCTCAAAATTATCGAGGTGGCGGAGCAGACGGGCATTCGGCCGGCAGCGAATTTCTACACATTGTTCAAACGGATGAACGGCTGCTCGCCGCTGCAGTATCGTAAGCGTCAACGAGCTTTGCTCACGAGCCATTGATCGTCTATGTGCTCACAACCCGTACGGACAACATTCCTACCCATCTGTGGTGCCATGGACGCGGCATGAAGGTCTAATGGTACAAAAAATAGAGGAGGATGGAATGCTCAATACTGAACATTCTATCCTCCCCAAACGTCTAATTCAGGAATCCGTGCGGGTTATTGACCCGCTTCATCAGCATAAGCTTTACTCGCATTTTCGGCTGCCACCCTAAAAGCGGTATTGATATCATCCTGTGCAGGCAGTATGGCTTCACGATAATGCTTTTCAATAGTACTGTCATAGATATCCTTGTAAGGAATCGGTGCAAACGAATGATAAAACACGGCTCCCCAGTTTTTATTTTTAAATATACTTTCTGATCCAAGTGCATTCTTGACCTCATCATCTTCCAACGTAGGCACAACGCCTATTTTCGAAAGCTTCAATTGCGCTTCTTTAGAGATCAGAAATTTGATTACTTTCATGGCCTCATCCTTATGCTCGCTCAATTCGGCAACAGCGAAGTAATTCGGATACGGCTGAGAACCGACCCCTGGAGCCTCTTCGAATGTTGGCAGAGCGACCATATCCCAATTCATCATTTCAAATTCAGGAGAGTTAAAAGACCAATTGGATAACATCGCGTACATGGCTAATATTTTGCTATTCATGAAATCATTCCCGCCAGGCACTGCGCCTGTTTCTTTATACGGGAACATGGGATTCGTATAGACCTTCTGGAAAAAAGTTTTCCACTTTTCGTCTGTTTGGATAGTCGGTTGCTTGGTCTCAGGGTCCAAATAAGGAAGTGACAGCTGGTTCAATCTCATCGCGTGACCTTGCGATACAGCATAACCATAATATAACGTATTGCCGTCGTTTCGGGTTATTTGTTTAGACAAGTCAGCCAATTCATCCCACGTCATTCCATCGGTTGGGTAATCCACACCAAATTTATCAAAAATGTCTTTATTATAGTACAGCACCATATTCATATTGAAGACGGGGATGCCAAACATTTTGCCGCCAGACATTTCTTTCATTTTATCGACAGAGGATGGCTCTAATTGGGTCAGATCGATTTGATGCTTTTCAATAAGATCCGTCATATCAGCAGGAACCTCATATTGAAGCCCTGTAGGGAAGTATCCAATAGAGTCCCAGTAAATATCAACCTTTTGACCGGATGCAATAAATTCTTCAATACCGAACTCCCGGGTAGCCGTGATGTATTGGAGCGTTACGTTAGGGAATTTTTCCCGGATCATATCACCGAAGCGCGCATTAAAGCTTTCCTCGGAATCGCCGCTCGTTGTGTAAACCACCAATTCAACGGGCTCATGAATCCCCTCGTCCTCGACACCTGCAGTCTCGCCCGGCTGATTGTTGACATTTTGTTCTGTATTGGTGTTGTTGTTATTTCCATTATTTTGATCTGTACCCCCACTGCTGCATGCGGTGACGAACACAAGTGCAAAGATCACCATGAGTAGCCAGCTCTTTTTAACCAAAGATGGATCCTCCCTTTTTTTCCAATTTGTTGTACCTTCATCCCCTGCCTGCGACCTGGTTTCATGTTGTTATCGGTAAAAGCTAACGATTCCCCCTCACCTCTCAACCAATGGATACGATAACGCTTTCATTTTAACACGCGACAATCATTTCAATCTTTGTACGCTGTTGCCTCAAACCGATGATTCTTGGCTGTCGTTGTGATTTATTGAAAGCATTCTCCTCTCCTTCCATCAAACATGAAAAACCGAGGAAAAACAGGCTTGGATCCCCCGCTTCTCGCTCGGCTCGTAACACAGCTTTTTAGGCTTTAGTATAAATATGGTTGCTTTGATTATGTTCCAGAAGTCCTTCCACCTTCACTGGATTTTCCAAAAAGCACGCAGTGTATATGTGTTTTCCTATCGCTGAATAGGCTACAAGGTTGTATTCTACTCCTCTGCAGCGAGAACTTCCTTTGCTGCTTCTATGAAAGATAACATGATGGGTGAAAGCCATTTGTCTTTATGCCATAACATCTGTGTATACACGTGCAAGTCGGGAATTTGCCATGGAAGAGCGACAAGTTCGCCCCGTTCGACTTCGGCTTTCGTTACAATTTCAGGAAGAAAGGCAATACCGATTCCCGCAATGGCGCATTGTTTAATGGCCTCGGCGTTTTGAAACTCTAAATACGTAATACTATCAATACCCTCTTTCTCAAATCCCCGGTCAAACATCGTTCGATACGTACAACCCTTTTCATTCGTCAGGAACACTTCTCCGTGAAAATCTTCAAGATGCAGCTCAGTTCTTTGGGTGAGTGGATGATCTGGAGCGGCAAATAAGCAGAAGGTTTCTTCCAGCAACGGTTCTACTGCAAGTCCGCTCGAGCGAATGGGTTCGTCCAGCATAAAGACAACATCCGCGGTTCCGTCAAAGAGCGTTTGCTTGAGCTCCTGATTGGGAACCGAGCGGAAGATGAGACGCACTCCAGGATGGCGCGAACGAAATCGTTGAAAGACAACTGGAAGCCGATAGGCGCAAAGAACCTCGTTGGCACTTACCGTTAGGGTGCCGCTTAGTTTTTCATTGTCATGAACGACGCTGCGTGCTTCTTCCAATTTATCCAACACGCTTTGGGTATGTGTTAAAAAGCGTTTACCCGCCGTTGTAAGAACGAGCTGCTTGCCTAAGCGGTCGAAGAGACGAACACCCAGCTCATCCTCCAATGCTTTGATTTGCATCGTGACGTTGGAGGGGACGTAGTTCAGCACCTCCGCAGCCCGAGTAAAATTTAAAGTTGATGCAACCGTGCGGAACGTAGTCAGTTGGCGCAATTCCATCATACGAACCCCTTTTACTTTCAATATTTTTGAATACTGCGTTGAATTTTGCTCACTTTTATTGAGAGTAGCACGGATCTATACTAACAACAAGAAATTCATTCCACTCTATGGTTTCATTTTGAAAGGAGCGACAATGCGATGGATTATGAGATTTTTGATTTAGGTGACGTCACCTTGCAATCAGGAGTGACGCTGCCGAGCGCTTATCTTGCTTATAAGACTTATGGAAGATTGAATGAAAAGAAAGATAATGTCATCGTTTATCCAACTGCTTTTGGCGACCAGCATGTCCAGAATGAATGGTTGATTGGAGTAGGCAAGTCACTAGATCCGCAGAAATATTTCATTATCGTTCCCAATCTACTGGGCAATGGATTATCTTCGTCTCCTAGTAACACGCCTCCTCCATTCGATCGAGCCAATTTCCCACAGGTAACGATCTATGACAACGTTAAATTTCAGCATCGATTGGTGACCGAAAAATTCGGCATCCAAAAGATTGCTCTCGTCGTTGGATGGTCCATGGGAGGCATTCAATCCTTCCAGTGGGGGGCCAGTTATCCAGACATGGTGGAACGAATTGCACCATTCGCCGGTGTTGCCAAGACTTGGCCGCATACGTATGTCGTCCTGGACGGAATGAAAGCTGCACTCATGGCTGCCGTTCGCTTCGATTCAAGTCAACTCCATCAGTTGACTTCTGCAGACATGCGTACCGTTGGCCGAGTCTATGGGGGATGGGGCTTATCGCAGGCATTTTACAGAGAGGAGCTTTATCGTGGGCTGGGATTTGATTCATTGGCTGATTTTATGGCTGGCGTCTGGGAAGATAGCTTTATCCAGATGGATCCGCACAATGTCCTGGCCATGTTATGGACAGGACAACATGCAGATATTAGTGCAAACCCCTCCTATAATGGGGATTTCGGTAAGGCGCTTAGAAGCATTAAAGCGCATGCCTGCATCATGCCAGGGAGCACGGATCTCTTCTGCTCGGCGGATGATAACGAATACGAGGCAAATCTGATACCTCATGCCGTTTTCAATCCGATCAGGTCCATCTGGGGCCATTTTGCCGGACGCGGAATCAACCGTGCCGATAATCAATTTATTGATGATAACCTTAAACGCTTGTTGGCGCTTCCAACAAACGGCTAATTGCCCGATGGTACCCAGTCAAAATATTCCGCGGAACGGCGTACCCGATCACGGCAGCTAAGGATATGTACAGCTTCCAAAACTCATTAAAAAAGGGGCCTAGCCTGAATTAGGCTCGCCCCTCCATAAGTGGAAGAATCTCTTATACGGGAAATCGTCTCTGCTAGTAAAATCACACCATGGATTGGAAAACATTGTAATCCGATACTCCGCATGTCCTGTATAGCAAAATATTTCTGTACCCCAAAGAAAAAAAGCTGACGACACTTGTCGCCAGCCCGGAGCTTAAAATCATTCAACGATCCTTATTTCGCTTCAATATGTGCAATGATGCGATTCTCTTCATAAGTGACACTTACTTCATAACCATCGGCCGTTACATGATTAAATTCACCTTGAATTGCATCTGCAGTGATTAAAGTCATGTCCTTAGAGCCTTTAATCGCATAGTTAGAGAAATCTAGTTTTAACGTTCCACCGTCAACATATAGGATTCCACCGACCGTCATTTGACTGCTGTCATCATCCATTGCAATTTCCAAAACTCCATCATCCATGGTAAAGCTGCCAGCTAATTGTAGTGCTCCATCAGTATCCACGACAACCGTTCCATTCTCTACATAAAGATCACCCGTACCAAAAGCAGTCGCAGATTCAGCGACGAGCGCTCCTTCTTGCAGCAATGTTCCGCCTGTGTAGCTGTTATCCCCTGTCAATGTAAGGGTTCCTGTTCCTTTTTTCGTAAGCATACCGCTGCCGGAGATATCATTTCTCCACCAATCTTGCGCATTAAATCTTCCTTTGGAAGCATCCATATCGACGGTGACGTTGCTTAAGAACGCACCATATCCATCGGCTGCCGTGACCAAATCCATTCTTCCCCAACCGTTAGACTCATCTAGAATAGGGTAACCGGAGTCAATGGCTGTCGTATACAATACTTCTCTGCGCTGTTCATCTGTTAAATACGGTTGACGCGTTTCTAACAGCGCTTCTGCTCCTTCCGGCACGACAGGGGCTAACCCTTTGACTCCTGTTTGCGGCAGGCCGTAAGTCAGTTTTTCTCGATAGAACTTCTTATTCGCGTCATGATCTTCCCATTTCGTCTCATCGTATGCACTTTCGAATGTATATTCCTCTGTTACCGTATGGGCATATTCATACAAACTCATGTTATTCGCTTCTGCTAAGGCGCCAAATACCTCTCCAGCATTTTCATAAGCTTTCTCTAATACTTCTTTGTTCTCTTCCTTATTGAGCGCATATGCTGTCATCGCTGTAGCTTGTATTCTCGCACCAATGACATCCAGCGGGGAGTGCATCCCTGTTACGATTCGATTTTCACCCATTTGAGCGGCCCGGGTTAACAATTCAGCGTATCTTTCCGGAGCAGCGTAGGCAAAACCAAATACGGATAAGTACGCTGCACTGGTATGTCCGCTTGGAAATACTCCGTCTTTTCCTCTTCCATCTTCCGCTTTTCTTCTTACGTATTGCAATGCAGGAATGACCTCTACGCTGCTTTCATATTGTTGGAAATGCTTTTCTCCTGTAGATTTCGTTCCACCTGAAGCTAAAGGTTCTGATGCTGCTTCACCACTGCCGATGGTTTCCCATACAGGTAATCCATTTTCATCGACGACCTCTACCACTTCTCCGTTCGAATTCATTCTCCATGGTCTTGGAGAAGAGTAGAAGTATTTAGAAGGATTGGAGGATGCAGGGGTTCTAAATCGGATTAAAGCAACTAAATCCAGCATATCCGCGAGTTCAGACTCCTCCCAATCGGTACCCATTCCTTGGCTTTGGTCCTCCGCTGTCTCTTCTTCCAATACCTTATTCATTTCATCGACCGTTCTTACCACACTTGTTGTAGGCTTCACGATATCGACATAGGTATTCGCTAAAGGCCCGAAAGCCTCCATCATACTGTAAATCTTATCTCTCTGGTCATCATAATAGGCTGCTAGAGCTTCCTCATCTGTACGATTTTGCGTCACGTCTTCCACATATTTGATATTAGCAACCCACGTATCTTTATTTCTAATCTCTTCATTCGCATATGTTTTCTTATCCGCGACTACTGCATTCTCATCATTCTTATAGCCGTCAAAATAAACGGTAGGCCCATCTCCATAGTTTGCAGCTTCTCCGTTGGCTCCAGGTTCCGTTAACGCGGTTCCGTCTCTCCAATCCGGTTGATTCATGGACCATACTTGATCAAAACCGTCTAAAATCTGAATAAATGGATTCGTTGCAGGAATATTTTTCAATATGGAATCCGCCGCATTTTCTCCATTTTGTACTGCAGGCAAAGGAGCCTCAACTACAGGGGCATCCACATTCAATTCGTACGTCGTTCCCACAGGTTTAGATGGTTTCGAGACCGCACCTTCATCCATCTTTAAAGCATTATTTAACGCTACAACAGCTTCGGCACGAGTGATGTTATGAAGCGGTTTGAAGCTTCCGTCTGTAAATCCGACCATCAACTTTGCATCTGCAACGGCACCTACAAAGCCTTTGCTCCAAGCCGCAATCGATGATGCATCGCTAAAGGAATTCGCCGCTTCCTCATTCTCTTCCAAATTTTTAATGGCTGCTATCATTTTTGCCGCTTCTTGACGTGTGATCTGATCTTCTGGCTTTATCGTTTGATCTGCATAACCATCCATATATCCCGCTGCAATCGCAATGGATACGGCTTGGTAATACCATGCATCCTCAGAAACATCTTTAAAGCTTATTTCAGCCTGACCTGTGTATCCAAAAGCATGGTTCACCAGAATCATAAATTCCGCTCTAGTAATAAAAAGGTCAGGTTTGATTGAACCGTCTGAAAACCCTTGTATCCATCCTTCATCCATCCAAGCTTGAATTTGTTCTTCTGCCCAGTGTCCCTTGATGTCGGAGAACGGAGCTTCCTGATTAACTGCGAAACTCCGACTGGCGAGCGTCGGGATTACCATAGATAGCATTAGAAGTAACACCAATGCCCTTTTGAGATGTCTTCTTACAGCTTGCAACAACATGATCCTCTCCTCATACATTGATTTTTCTTCTGCACCAGCACATGATGAGACAGCTCAATCTGGAACACGGCAAATCAAGCTCCGCTCCATCACCTGTCCGGTATGCCGTTACTTTAGCATTCGGGGGTTCCAGCATCTATAGAACGATTTCCGCTTTATATCAAATCGGTACGTTTCGACGATTCCATTACATAAAACAGGGGATTAATAATACATTACTGAAATAATAAGCTTAATCCATTTATTGGAAATTGTGGATGAGAGGTAGTTCCTTAGGTCGATTGAACCGTTCGATTGAGCATGTAGTTTGGATGAAAGCAGCACAAGGGATTATGAGAATGATTCGGATTGTTAAATTATGATTAAGACGCTCACTGGGTCCTGGGCTAATGTATAATGATGTCGTATTCTGGAAGCTATTCGTGAAGGAGGAGAAAAAGATGCGCAGGCCCTTTCAGTCTGTATGGTCCAAGATGGTATCTTCCTATATCGCTGTCGTGCTTGTCATTGCGCTACTTCTTGGTTCGATCTTTTATCTCTTCTTTTCCCACCAATACAGCGAAGAAATCAGAATCAACAAGCAGATGATGCTGAAAAATACAGTCAACTCTATTGAAAGTTCTGTGATTCAGAGAGTCCATCAGATCTATCTGTCTCTGGCATTGGGAAGCCCCGTTAATATAGATTTAGATACCTTTAAGGGAAACCACAGCAAAGTATTAGACATTCAGCAGCTGCTCCAGAATCAGGTGCAGAATCATTCCGATCTGATCCAAGCCATTCATTTGTACGATACGGAGGATCATTTCATGATCTCATCCGTGCACGGGCTGCAGCTCTATGAGAGCACCCCTTCGGGCGCGGGCGGCACGGCCGATTGGATTGATGCGATGAAAGAGACCGAAGAAAGCTCCTTATGGATGCACACTCGCATGGTGCCACAGGACCCCTATACCGAATTAACCGAACAAAGCAGCATGAATCCTCTAATCTCTTACGTCCACAGCTACCCGTTTCAATCTTCGGGGCAGGACTGTGAGCTCATGATTGCGATTGACATTAAAGAATCGGCTGTCAGCCAGATCATCGATAATATGCTCCCTGCTGACTATGAATCTACATTTATTGTGGACCCGAATGGAACCGTCATTTCTGCCGCGGACAAATCGTTGCTGGGCCGTCCCATGGAGGAGCATTCGCTGATTCAGTCCCTGCTCTCCTTTAACCCTGCAGATGGGAGCTCTGCTCATACATTTGACCACGGCTCTTATGTCGTTACCCATGATCAATTTGCAGGAAACGGATGGAGAATTTACACGACAACACCCGATAAAAGCTTCTATTATAAAATGGACGGCTTGAAAGAGGGCGTGCTCATGGTATGCTTGCTGGCTGTCGCCGTTGGGATTGCGATGTCATCCATCTTTACGGCTGCCGGCTACAGCCCTCTAAAGCGGATCATGAATAATATCAAGAGCAGGCTGGACAGCCCGGTCGGCTCCAAACAGATTACTGGTTTTTTCTTCATTTAGTTCGGACCATGTCCTTCATTCCGCCCTTCTTCAATCCAATCAATTGCTTGGTCATAAATGTAAACAATTAGGGAATAATTAGGTTGCTCACCTGCATGAGGTAACGCGTGTCGTAACGGTTGCAGCGAGGATGAGATAAGCACTGAAAGGATGAATCGAATGGGAAAACGATTAGAGGGTAAAGTCATTGTCATCACAGGCGGCGCAAGCGGACTGGGGAATGCTACTGCGAAGGAAGGCGCGAAACTGGCGTTGATCGATCTGAAAGAAGACGCACTGGAACAAGCCAAACAAGAAATTTCGGCAAAATATCCGGAGGCACAAGTTCTTACAATTGCCTCGGATGTCTCGGATGAGGCTGCCGTGAAACGTTATGTAGAGGAGACTGTAAAATCCTTTGACCGTATCGACGGATTTTATAACAATGCGGGCATTGAAGGCAAGCAAGCGCTCATCCCCGATTACGATGTTCAAGTCTTCAAGAAAGTCATCGATATCAACCTGATGGGTGTGTACTACGGTATGCGCTATATCATTCCCGTTATGAAGAACCAACAATACGGAAGAATTGTCAACACCGCTTCGGTCGGCGGGATTCGCGGCGTTCTAAACCAGGTTCCATATGTTGCAAGCAAGCACGCGGTTTCGGGGATGACCAAGAATGCCGCACTCGAGTTTGGCCGTTACGGGATCATTACGAATGCGATCGCTCCAGGTGCCATCTTGACGCCGATGGTTGCAGGTGCCTTCAAGCAGGTGAATCCGGAGGATCCTAAGAAGGCGGAGGCAGAATACGCACAAAACAATCCGACGAAGCGCCTGGGTCTTCCTGATGAAGTCGCCAAACTTGTAGTATTTCTACTGAGCGAAGACTGCAGCTATGTCAACGGGCAAACCATCGCCATCGATGGCGGCGAGTCGAATGCGTATGGTATTGTCTAATTCGAATGACTCCATGCCTGAAATCCCTGCTTAGGCGGCAGGGATTTTTTCATTGCTCAGGGGAAGGTCCTTTAAGGATGAACGACCGTGTTTAAGCGGTAGTTTTTATCCCCAATATGAATAGTGTAACCCTTTAGTCCTTTAATGAACGTCATCTCTTTCCTATGGGGTCAAAAAAGAGAGCTCCTATGGCTCTCTATAGACTGGTTGCAGTAACCCTTGAGCGTACTCATCCATCGGGTGTCCATCATATTGCGGCTGAACCGGTTCTTGCATTGGATCCCGCATTAGCACTTTCGGCTGCGTTTGTTGATAAGGCTCATCCACATACATGATTCTACGCTGAATTTGCATCAGCCCATTCACGACGCGAAGTGCGACCCAAAAAAGTACAATACCAACGCCTACGTACAACAGATATTGCTGATTTAAGGACCAATCGATTTCAAAATAACTGAATAAGCTATCCTCTAAAATATCGACCTGAATTTCATTGATCAAAATTTTATGCACGACGGGCAGTGCAATAAGTCCAAGTCCCAATGAAAGCATCGTGACCATAATAACAAAGAATACAATGCCTGTTACGAATCTCAGTAAAATAAGGATCAGGTCGCGAATGAATAGTCCGCCGTCAAAGCCTCTCACCATTCGCATAAACCAGCTCTTCCCCGCTTCATGCTGTGGATGATAGGTATACGGAGCAGGAACAGTCGGTAAACCTAAGATTTGTCGAATCATGCTTTGTTCAAAATTCACTATTCCATTCAACAGCTTGGCTACTCCAAAAAACAAAGGTATTCCGATAAATATCGGAGTTAATCCGATCGATAGAGCAATCCCCGTGATCGCTACTGTAAAATAGATGATCCCTAGCGGGAGAGATAGTATTAAATAGAGGATCGATGCATACGTTATTGAATTAAAAACCACCCAATTCACTTTACCTGTCGGATTTTTGACAGTCGCTTCTGTAGCCTTCATTTTCACACACTTCCTTTGGATTCATAAGTTCACGCTCGAAGTCATAAATCCATTATAGCCGACGGATTCGATTGGAATAACCGTCTCAGGAAGTGTCTAGAACCCAGCCTTTAGCCTTGGACCTATACAGTCTCCAGGTTGATGAATTTTGTAGTAAATGAAGATTGCAGGGATTAAAAGAGCTCAAGCATACTCTACGCTTGAGCCTCGAAAATAGAGGTAAACTTTAACAACGCCACACACTCCGCATAAGATGAGAGCTAACGGGTAGCTAGATCTATTTTACATGAACATGTGGACCGTCTTCATATGCTTCGTTGAAGTTTGATACTACATTCTGTCGTAGTTACGGTTTCATATTCCATATAATTCACATTGCCGTTAAAGTTCAAATAGGCTTCATAACGCATACGGATGGCAGGTAAAGTAATGAAATCGAGAACTTGTTCCTTTGGAACCCACCTGCTCTCGCTCGTTTCTTCAGAAGTCGTTAACTCCCCACCTACTGCTTTACACACGAAATCAAACATGACCTTCGTGGGAACATCCGTTACACCGTCATACCACTTATGAATCGCTGTATTGGAAATAACACTAATCAAATGGCTGACCGTGGCATCTATTCCACTTTCCTCTTTGATTTCACGAATGACGCCATAAATCAGGTTTTCCCCCACTTCCGTGATCCCGCCAGGATACACCCAACCATCGTCATGGGCTTTGACTAAAAGGATGTTTCCATCCCCATCTTCTACGATCCCGCCTGCCGATACAATATGCGTTGGAAATGCCATTTGAACGCCCTCCTCTTATAACGATACTTGTATTTTATTTCTTAAAGCCTATTCCACCTTACTCCAGCCTCCCGTTTGTTAGACGACAGGCGCGTTGTTAAGCAGTTCCTCTGCATCTAATTCCTCTAGAGAAAGCTTCCCCCCGATGGATCGAAAGCTGCCGATTACGTCCTCATAGCCTCGTTGAATATGCTCAATTCCCGTAATATGCGTACAACCCTCTGCTGAAAAACCGGCCAAAAGCAGGCAGATGCCAGCTCGCACGTCAGTCGCATGCACCCAGCCTCCCTTTAGCGGATGTCCACCCGTAATGAAGGCGCTTTCCCTGCGAAGTTCAATGTTAGCTCCGAGCCGCCGCAGCTGCGGTAAATGAGCGAACCTATTAGGATATACTCGGTCCGTAACGATGCTTTTTCCTTTCGCTTGCAGCAGAAGCGACGTGATCGGCTGCTGTAAATCGGTCGCGAACCCTGGATACATCCCTGCCCTAATACGCGTTGCATTAAGTTTACCCGAACGATATGCTGTAACGTGGCTATCACCGCATTCGATATGCAGCCCTATCTCTTCTAGCTTAGCGAGACTTGCGCCAAGATGCTCAGGAATGACATCCATGACGGTAACCTGACCTCCATGAAGCCCAGCCGCCATGAGAAATGCTCCGGCGATCAATCGATCCGGAATGACCGTGTGCGTCCCTCCCCTTAAATACGGGACACCCTCGATGCGGATACGTTCGGTTCCTGCCCCATAAATTTTTGCACCAAGCTTGTTCAGGAAGCATGCCGTATCCACCACCTCTGGATCTACAGCCGCGTTACGCAGCACCGTCATGCCACTAGCGCGCACGGCAGCCAGCATCGCATTGATCGTAGCCCCCGAGGTAATGGTGTCGAAATATATATCTGCGCCCCGCAGCTCAGCTGCTTCGACGATGTAATGATCCTTGTAGATATGGACCTTAGCCCCCAATGCTTGAAACACCTTGATATGTTGATCGATGGGTCGAGAAACGAAATCGTCACCTCCCGGAAATCCGATGGTCACTTTGCCGAATTTAGATATGAGTGCTCCTGCAAAATAATAAGATGCCCGGTAACTAGAAGCTTTACCTGGATCAATTACGGCGCTGTGGATCCATCGTGGGTCAGCAATGACCTGTCCACCCATCTGTTTCAGCTCCATACCGATATCCCGGCAGATCGCCTCAATGATACGTACATCATCGATATGAGGAATACCCTCCAAAGTTACGATATCATCCGCTAAACAAGCGGCGGCAAGCAGAGCAAGTGAGCTGTTCTTCGCTCCCGGTATATGTACTTTTCCATTCAGAGGTCCTGACTGATGTACCTTGAGATACTTCATGCCTCGATTCCAACTTTCATTATGATGATATGAATTCCGATTCGAGCACGTAGCCGCTGCCGCGTACTGCGCTAATAAGAAAGGTATCCTTACCGTATTTTTTGCGAACCCGGTAAATGAGCGTGTTCAACTCATCCGGCGTTACATCGGGGACGTATTCCACTCCTGAATACCTCTCTGGCCATACTCTCGTTTTAATTTCCTCGAGCGGAACAAGTCGGTTTGCATTCTCATGCAGCACTTGGATCAGTAAATATTCTTTTTCAGACATAGGAATGCGTTTTCCACCTACGATACATTCTCTTTTCTCCCAGTCAATCTGTGTCAGCAGATCCGAAGCTTTCAGCCGGCTTGTTATACTGAGAGGTTCGATTTCAAGCGTTTGATCCGCAAACATATAAGAAAAGTGAAGCACGACCATACCTTGCGCGAGCTTAATGATATCTGAAGTATTCAGAGGGTATGGTCTGTGCGGCGTGATTCGTTCACCGTTGAGCTCTGTACCATGGCGGCTCCCCATATCGTACAGCACCGCCTTGTCCTGCTCCTTGCGGATAACGAAATGCTGCCTCGAAATAAAAGCGTTCGTAAATGCTAAATCTGGAATCGAATGATTGGATACACGGCCCGCTATCGTTTCATCCGCACTTAGATTGACGTAGGTGCCAGATTGATAGGGCTCTCCGCGAATGACATATATGCATGAAAAATTGTCCATTTTCTTTCACCATCTTTATTTCAGGTTCCAAGGCTTTCGGATTTGATCCACCACATTGTAACTCAATATGCATTGGGATTAAAGCTTTACATCCTGATGGTTTACTCACATTTCAATAACGACTAGCACCAACCCATAGGCATAGACTTCGAAATACCCCCTGTAGTGCTCGTAGGGATGATGTTAAGAGAGAATTATCTTTGTATAGGCAAGAAGTACTACTTCATTCTATTGGATTTTTGCATTAGCTCTCATGATATGGCTCGAATTCATGGGCAATTTAGGATAAAATAGATAGAAAACATTAGGAGACAAGTCATGTTAAAGAAAAGCATCATTGTCGCACTCACCATCGCACTAGGTTTTACCATTATGCCGATCGGCGGCCCCAGCAAAACGGCTGCTGCCAAAAATCCGAGCTGTTCTTTGTCGGTCGATCAGCTGGAGAGCGCTGTTCAATTTCTCGAAAATCTATTAAACGATTATGAATGGAATATGGACATCGCGAATGATCCGTTCCATGCCGATTATCGGGAGGACCATATCAGACTCGCTCTCAGCGCACTCGATATGGCCTTGAGCCAGATGGACCAGATCACAGGCCTGATCGCCCAATTATCCGTATGTGAAGGAGACGACGCAGAAGACTTGCCGGCGCTGGAGCAAGCGCTGAACGCCTTTCTCGAGCTCATTCATCATCCAACACTGATGGACACAGAACACGGGCAAACTGGGGCATACTTTCGAAAGTATGGCAGCAGTATGTTGTCGATCTTCCAGCTGCGGGAGCATCCGACCTATTCGGCTCTCTATGAAAATTTACTAGCTGATCCATCCGGTAGATTTAAGGAAACTGTCGAGCTTATCGAAAATAACTTTGAGGCGAATCTACTTGATATCAGTCTCTTCCGCATCCCGTCCCTTGATGAGGATGCCAGCACGGCACACAACATGACGGTTGCCGCAGATGGAATCTATAATTTCAAAAATCTGCTGAAAACGATGTTTGAAGATTACGAGATGCTGAAGAACAGCCCAGACTTTGATCCGAATGCCAAGTATTCATTCTTGAAATCGGCCGTCAGCACGCTGGATGACAATCTTCTCAGCAATGTGAAGACGATGGGCGTTAAGACATTCATTCAAACCTTTATTCAAGAAACCGTGACAAGAAAACAGATGAGTCCGGAGCAGCAACAATTCGGAGACACCATTGCCGGTGATCTGGCGTCGCTTATGGTTTCCATGACGGATCCTGTTTCCTTCGGCTTGGCTTATGGGGAGCTTGTCCACGATATTAACGATTATAACGTCAAGCATTTGAAGGCTGTTGCTGAAGGCATGGAAGGATCAGAGCTGGAGACTCACCGGCAAAACATCCAGCTGCTGAACGCTGCGACGAATTATACATACAATGTGCAGCGGAAATTCAACAGTCCCGGCGTCAGCCAGCGAGATTTTATCGCCTATTTCAAGCAGCAAACAGAGCAGCTGGGGGAAGAACTGAATACCATTTATAACATCGATCCGAATGAATTAAAGATTTACTATAAGGGCGAGAGACTTCTAACCAACAATCAGCCCTTCATCCAGAACAACACAACGATGGTTCCGCTGCGGCTCATCGTTGAAAAGCTCGGCATCGACATCACGTGGAACAGCAAGGAACAGACCATCTCCTTCGTGACGGACCGCATGCATATTTTCCAAGGAAAAGAAGCAGAAATCGTCATGACCGTCGGCGAGACACTGGTCAAGCTTGGACCGTATTACTCCAGCTTAGAGGTACCGCCGGTTGTCAAAAACGGTGTGACCTATGTCCCTCTCCGCGTTATGTCGGAGTACATCGGGCTGAAAGTCACATGGATTGACGAAAGCAATAGTATTGTACTGGAATAATATATATAAGCACTAAACCTCCGAATTGCTCTCACTTCAGAGAGGAACTCGGAGGTTTTTTAATTGATCTTGTTCAGCGTTAACCCGCAATTTTCCATATCTTGCCCATCCTAAACCATTCACAGGGACCACACTTCACAATGTACTCCGACGCAATTCATAGAAATACTGCACAATCGGATGCTTTAGCTTGATCTTCTCGGACATGTTTAAGATCCGCTTTTTTCCAACCCGTCTGTCCACCAATGCCAGCACATTCAATAAGATATCATGACTCTCTAAACTTTCCTCTATTGAAGTCGATAAATACTGATTCGCCGCAACAATAAAATTCGATTTACTTAATGAAGCCTGTGCCGACAAAAGCTCCTTTGCATGCTCAGTCATTTTTCTGCTTCTGGCCATAACGATTAGACGATCCTCCGGCACTGTTCCCTTCGTACCTGCTCTGACCGCTTCGATATCGTCACTGCTGACAAGAACTTGGATATCCGGATCATTTTTAATTTCCAGCTCTGTATGGTACCACCTAATCGGGTTCGTTTTATCACGCATATGAAGTATGTTCTTTTTATCTACGGTAATATAACAAATCCCTGATTTATCAGGCAGATAACGATACCCTGGCGCGCGGTATTCTACCCTTCCGTTTAACGCAGGACTGAGAAAGCCCTCCAGCTGTTGCTTCAATTTACTCCAGGACATGTGATCCCTTCTCCATTCATTCGATGCTTGGTCTTTTCATGATCTGATTCATTTGAACCCGGCAGCTTAATTCTCGCGTACCTCCATGCCATCCTGCTCCTTGCTTGCAAACTCATCCAGCAGCGCACGCGCTTCATCGGTGGACTTTGCGTTCATTAAGGCATTTCTTAATTCACTTGCCCCTCGAAATCCGCGGACGTAAACTTTGAAGAAACGGGTGAGAGCCTTGTACGAACGTGGTACCCGCTCTACATATTGATCATGGAGATCCAGATGCAGCCGCAGCAGATCGAGCAATTCCCTGCTTCCGTGCTCCTTCGGCTCCTTCTCAAAAGCAAACGGATTTTGAAAAATGCCGCGCCCGATCATAATGCCATCCACACCGTACCTCTCAGCGAGCTTGAGGCCAGTCTGGCGGTCAGGGATATCCCCGTTAATGGTCAGAAGGGTATTTGGCGCCACCTCATCACGAAGCTTCTTAATCTCCGGAATCAGCTCCCAGTGCGCAGGCACTTTACTCATTTCCTCCCTTGTGCGCAGATGGATCGACAGATTCACAATGTCCTGCTTCAAAATATGGGTTAGCCATCCGCGCCATTCCTCTACTTCACTAAAGCCGAGCCTTGTTTTTACACTGACGGGCAGTCCCCCGGCTTTGGCAGCCTGAATGAGCTCCGCAGCGATTTCGGGACGGCAGATCAGGCCGCTCCCCTTCCCATGCTCCGCTACATTGGGTACAGGACAACCCATATTAATATCGATTCCTTTGAAGCCTTCCTTCGCCATACCGATACTCATTTGACGAAAATATTCCGGCTTGTCTCCCCATATATGGGCTACAATGGGCTGTTCATCCTCTGTAAACGTCAAACGCCCGCGCACACTATGGTTTCCCTTCGGGTGACAGTAACTCTCCGTGTTCGCAAACTCCGTAAAAAACACATCCGGTCTCGCCGCTTCACTTACGACATGGCGAAAAACGACATCCGTCACATCTTCCATAGGCGCCAATATAAAAAAAGGCCGTGGCAAATCACGCCAAAAATGTTGTGTCATCTCAAAAACCTCTCTATACTCTGGACAAGTCACTATCATAAAAATCAAGTTTGTTCATGTCCCAGCTTTTTCTTCACTTATAGCATATTTAAGCAGCGTGAATCAATCAGCAGTATATGTCAAGGGTAAACATGAATACAATTGCATGAGCCTAATTCGGTTAAAACCTTGTTGAGGTTCGCTCGGGACTGGGCTTTTTTCCATATATGTTCAGTATCGAGATTAACACACACAAGCGAATCTTCGCATATCCCGAAAAAACCGAGATTGTTTCCTCGTCGTCCCGTAGAACAGATTTAATAATAAAGCAGACCAGAAATTGATCTGGCCTGCTTTTTACTTGATATGATTTAATTCAACCATTCCGCCAGTTGATCTAATAGTACAACTGCCTCTGCTCGAGTCAATGTGTCCTGCAGATTCAACAAAGTGCCATCTCCCTTGATGATTCCTTCATTAACCAACGCCGCAATATACGGTGCTGCGTCGGAAGCCAATTCACCTTGATCCTCGAACATGCCTGCCGGAATCGTTTGACCTTCTGGATTCAGCAGTCCTCTGACTTCCAATGCCTTGGCTGTACACAGCATCATATCCAGACGCGTGATGGAATCGATTGAAGTCAATTGTCCGTCTACAAAATTCTCTACGCCTGTTAAATATAGAAATTTCGTTAACAACCGGAAGAATTCTGATTTTGTCATATCGTCTAATGGCGAGAAGGTGGAGGCTGAGGTACCTTTGATTATGCCTTGCTTTGTAAGCTTTTCAATACTCGTTTTCGCCCATTCCACTTCGCCCAAATCTTCAAAGCTGCTTTGTGCAACCTCTTTTTCAAAAACAATTTCCGCAATCCAGAACGTAACCGGAGAACCGCTTAAGACGATACCAACCTGAGATAGATCAACACCGGATTCGCCTGCAGCAAAATCTGCAATTGGAATTCGGACCTCTGTCCAATCTGTTCCCACCGTTGCATAATCACTTACAGAAATCGATCGGGTAGAAGTTTCTGTCCCATCCATCAATTGAATATTGAAATTCTCGCCGCCTTCAGCACCTTTAATCATGAACTGCAGGTAACCCGTCTGCTCGAATTCAAACAGATCGAACTTGCTCCAATCCGACTTGTACATTCCTGAATTCCAACCCGCACCAGATGCATCGTCTTCTGCGGTAATGTTGTACTTCATGGCACCGATTCCGTTATATTTGACTTCCGAATCAATCGGAGTGCTGTCATTTTCAGTTTTTTCTGGTGTTGCGCCGCCCCATGCACTCAGCCATCCGCCCGGAAGTGTGCCTTGGTATACCCCCTGGCTGGATGCTGTTGTGGATTCACCACTATTGTCGATATACTCCGGCATCTCTGAACCGGCAATATCCCCGATATTAATGCCAAAGCCGTTACCTCCAACATACACACGTCCGTAAACTCTTGGATCGCCCGTAATGGCCCGGTTAGCTGAAGCAAATTGATGTTTGTCATCATTGATACGAATCCATGTCGCTCCAGCGTCGTCGGAACGGAAGATGCCATATTGTCCATCGATATTACCGTAGGTATAGATGGCCATATAGTCCTCACCCGGTGCAGCTTTACCGAAGCCTACAGTTGCGGCTTCATCGATGTTATCCAGCTTCGTAAAGGTCTGACCAGCATCTGCAGTCTGCCAAAGTCCATACACACTTTCCTCTTCACTGTTGCTTTTTGCACTTCCTAACCATACATGGCCTTCTTGTCCAGGTACGGCTTTGATCTTGCTGGTCATGATCGTCGGCAATCCTTCGTTGACAGTTGCTTCAAACGTCGCGCCGCCGTCTTTACTTACATAGAATACACCATCATGCAATCCGTAGATCAGATTTGGATTGACACGATCGGAAGAAACTATCGCATCGGCAGGAATACCTTGGGATGCAGTCCAGGATTGTCCCAAGTCAGTCGAATAGCTGACCGGTGCGCCTGCAGGCGCCCAAACCAAAGATGAAGCGTCTGCGGAAAGCGCTACCCATCCGCCGCCTTCGGCTGCCCCCTCAATTGTCCTTCCTGGGATCCAGGACTTTCCGTTATCGGTCGAAATGCCAATTACTCCACCCTCTCCAACACGTACAACGATGTCCGGATTTAACTCTGCATAATCCAGATCATGACTGTTAGAGATCAACGGGTTCGTCATCATTTCAGGAGCCTTTGTCAGATCCGCATGGCGGAATCCGCCAATGTCTCCCATGGAACTGATCAACGGCGCGCCGGATGGCGGGCTAATTAACCCAAGTACGTTTGTCTCTTCAATGCCATTAGCCATAACTTTCATGTGAACAATACCGTCTTCTGTATCCAGCGCTGTGATATTTTCTGATCCCCAAATCGTCGCGCCGGTGCCATACATGATGCGGTCCGAGTTGAATGGATCAATCTCCAGATCCCCTATCATCCAGCCGAGCTTTGGAGAAATCTCTGGCAGTGCCTTATTCTTATCGCCCCAGTCCAGCCATGGCGCAATGGAGTAATCCAATGTAAATCGATTGATCCGGTTCGGATATTCACCCAGCTGCCACATTTCTGTCCAGCTTTCGCCACCGTCAGTGCTGCGGTAAATATGCTCATCCGGCCACCATGTGTTTAATGTTGCAACCATCACAGTGTCTGGATTTTGAGCATCGACAGCTATTCCGCCGTAACCCCAGTTGCTGTCCTCGGAAGAAGCAGGTACCGGACTGATTTCTGTCCATTCACCAGTCTTCGTATCGAATTTCCATACTTCGCCTTTCTCTCCGTCATACGGTCCTACGCCATCACTGTAAGAGATATACAACATACCTGTAGACGCCAATACCCCATGATGAGGCAAATAGCCGGTTGGTTGACCTGGAACGGCTTCCCAAGTCACTCCACCATCCGTACTGCGATAAACACTTTCTGCTTTATCGGCCACACCGACATAGATCGTCTGTGTAGCTTCGCCTGCGCTGCCTGTCGTTGGATCAAAGGTAATCCAAGAAAGTCCAACAATGTCTGCTTGATATTCATAATCGGGATTTTCCACATAAGTGCCTGCATTAGGGAAACTCTCTACCTTAGACCAAGTAACCCCGTAGTCTGTGCTCTTCCACAAACCGTTGCCGCTGCGTGCGCCATAATAAATGATACTGTTGTCATTCGGGTCAATCATCAAGCGCTCGCCCATAGAACGACCAGGCATATTGCCGCCCGCCTTAAATGGCAGCTCGGTCGCCTCAAAGGTTTCTCCTCGATCTGTCGAACGTAAAATATACCCATTATCAGGATCCCAGCTATTCGTATATGTACCTACAACTAAATATAAGCGATCCGGGTCCATAGCGTCCGTTGCTAAAGCGTCAACACCTGCTTTGCTCCACTCGTCAAATCCAACCCAATCGAGCAGTTGAATCCAGAGTTCATTCTCGGAATCCCAACGGTAAGCTCCGCCCATGTCTGTGCGGACATAAACCAAATCTTTTTCTGTTTGGTTGAAAATTATACCAGGAATGAAACCCCCGCCGACCACTTGTGCATTATTCCACTCATACTCCTGGATTGTAAACGCTTTCTCCTTAGCTTCAATAATGGAAGCGCTAACAAAAAAAACTAAAGAACATGGCAGCAATTGTGAATACACTCAACCATTTCTTTATCATTCCGAATCCTCCTTGCATTTTTTTGAGTAAAACACAAATAAAAGTGTCCAAAAAATTGTAATATGTTTTTATTTTCATTTCTACTAAGAATATTTTCCCAAATTTCATATAAAAATTAGATATCTACATGGATTCATACCTCTCTAATCCGCCATTCAATTTATTGTTCTTAACCTGCGCCTATACAGCACCGGCCTACTTGACCTTTCACACTAACAGAGCTGGTGCGGACGTTCACCATTATCGTACTTCAGCCATATGCAATGACTCGCACGTACCGGATTTGAGAGAGGCCCATTATAGCCCCCTTCTTTTTGGACCTATCTGGAATTTTATGTAAACCCGAATTCCCAGTTTAGATGGTGGTCAATACGATCTAAGAAAAAAAAGATAGTTGTAGAAGAATTCGCCCCCAGTTTTGGATGCGACCTGTCTATTTGCGGATAACATCCATAATCGCCAAATTGAGCATTTTCAATAACGCTTCATCCGTCGAGAAATGACTCCAGTTCATCTACGTTATTTCAAGTATTAATGTTTATGCGCTAGAATATTGACAAGCTTGCCAAAAGGATCGCGTACATAAAATCGCCGAACCCCCCAAGGCTCGTCCGCAGGCCCATATTCTATTGAAAATCCGGCATTCTTCATTCGTTCAAACGCAACATCGACATCATCAACTTCAATCGATAGATCAGGCGTAGCCGTATCGGAGCCCCCCTGTGAAGCACAGCTAATTTGTATGCTCATCTGTTCCTCTGAACCATAGGTTCGAATCCACCCATGATCCATTAACACTTCGAGACCGAGCACGTCATGGTAAAAGCGTTCGCCTTCTGCGATACCTTTCGTATGTATATTGGCAACAATTCGTTTAACCTTCATTTCAATCCCCATTTCTTTTGTATCGTGAGTAATATTGGCATATCTTCGTCTGTATGAACCATCAATATCACACAATCCACTATATACATTGAGAACACACTAAAATCGCCCACGAACACGATACGGAAGCGCGCGTATCGGCGTTTAAGGCGGAGTTAATGAAGTTCGCCGCGCTAGACGTAAGCAACGAGGAAATCCTGCGAGATATGATTCACAAGATGATTAACCGTATAGACGTTCATGAAGACGGTTCAAGCGAAATCAGTTACAACTTCCAAAACCCATTAATACAGGGAGCGTAGCCTATTTAAGCTCGCCCCTCCATTCCATCCATATTACGCACTCCACATGTGTTGTGCTGGGAATAGGAATGCACTTTCCCCCTTTCACTTCGCATGGACTTTTTTTGCTTATGCATCTTGCTTTGGATGCTGTTATGAAAGCCGGTTTTATAGACGAAGGTCAATTTGTACGGCTCGGGACTACCTTGATCGGGGTTCTCCCCAATAATCACTTTATCGACAATGCTTTCGAATACGTTCCGGTCGAATGCGGTCAGAAGCTCATTCGTTTGAAGCACTTTGCGAAAATGTTCAAGCCGTTTTCCCAAGTCAATTTCATCTTGCGCGGATTGCTCTAACTGTTCCTTTTCTTCGAGCAATTTAGTAAGCGAAGTATCGAGCTCCGCATACTTCTGTTCGTAAGTAGCCCTGTCTATTTTCTCATCCAGGCACAAATCAATCAGTTTGCAACGTTTTTGCTCCGTAGCCTGAATATCGCTGATAATTTTGTTCAGTCGCTTTTGATTATTCTGGTCGCTAAACACGGACTCCATTCTTTTCATAAGCTCGTCTAGCACATCCGAATTGTTGCGGCACACCAATTTGTACGATTCGACAAAAGCACCCTCAATCAGCTTTTCCTCCAAGGCTTTACTGAGAGAGCAGTATTTCTTCCCTTTTTTCGTGGCTGTCACACACTGCCAAATCACCTTTTCATGCGGGGTTCCGCTGTGCCAGTTCCGCCGCGAGAGATTGCTTCCGCAGAAAGCACATTCCAACTTGCTGCTGAAAGCAAATTTCCTGCTGTACTTGTCCCGCTTGCCTTTTGCGCCGCGGCGGCGATTCTCGCCTCTTCGATGCAATATGTCCTGCGCCTTTTCAAAAACTTCCTCGCTGACAATCGGCTCATGATGATTTTTGACATAAAACTGATCTTCCTCGCCGTAATTGTCCAATCTTCTCTTGGAAATGGGATCGACGGTAAATGTCTTTCCTTGCAACAAATCGCCTTTGTACTTCTCATTCTTTATGATACCAAGAACGGTTGTGTCCTGCCATTCGACTCTTCCATACTTGGTTTTATGTCCCGCCTCAGTCAGTTCCTTTGCAATAACGTAAGCGCCGATTCCCGATAAGTATCGTTCAAAAATATAGCGGACGATTTCGGCTTCTTCTTGATTAACGGTTATCTGTTTCGTATTCACATCGTAATCGTATCCCAGACAACTTTGAAAGCCCACCAGTTCGCCGCGCTTCATTTTCATTTTCAAACCTTTTTTCACGTTGGTGGAGATATTCTCCACTTCCTGCTGCGCTACGGAGCTTAGAATGACAAGCAACAATTCGCCGTCCATCGTCAGCGTATTGATATTTTCGTCTTCAAAAAATACGGCGATGTTCTTTTCCTTCAACATTCGGACGTATTTCAACGTATCCAGCGTGTTTCTTGCAAACCTGGAGATAGACTTTGTGATGATCATATCAATTTTCCCATCCATACAATCGTTAATCATGCGCTGAAAATCCTCGCGCTTCGTTACCTGTGTCCCGGTTATGGCTTCGTCCGCATAAATATCGACAAGCATCCAGTCGCTGCGCTTGCTTACGAGATCGGTATAATATGCGACTTGCGATTTGTAGCTGTTCAATTGCTCCTCAGTGTCGGTACTTACGCGGGCATAAGGGGCGACGCGAAGAACATCCGATAACTTTCCGGCGTTGCGATCCGATATTTTCCGACTTGCTTTAATCACTTCCACTTCAAGAGCCATGGTGTTGTCCTCCATTCTTATTTACTCGCCATCAGTTTAATAAGAGATGGGCGAACCGACAAATGTGCGAATCAAGAAGTAAGGTCCGAAATGATGCCGTAATCCCGCATCGTTTTGTTCTTTATCAAATGAAATTCGTTTTCGGTAATCAAAGATAAAGCCAGTAACTGTCTTATCATAGCTATTTGCATGCTGTACCGGATGAGTTTATGGTTCATAATAACCTCCCATTAATCCATCAAAGCTGAAAATCAGAGATGCGCAACGAACATAACCGTATGTGCGCATCTCTGTTTTCGCCTCTGTTTTGGTTGCTTCTCTCAAATATCCTATCCGGCGGACAGTGGTTAGCCGTCCTCATAGGCTTCAAACCTCTTCCAGGATCGCTGCAAGCCGCCCCCATTGCGCTGAACTGTGGCTGGACGGAAGTATCATTATCCCTCCGCATGGGTCTTCGCCATAAATAGCACCACCATTTTTCATTGCATGGGCAAAATCGCTCGCAGTTTACCGCTTCTGATTTCAGGGCATGTAGAAACAAGAACCGGCAAAATGGTCATGGCGCGCCTGCAATCTGGCTTTCCTTTCAGGTCATGCGGGGAACGTACCGGATAAGATTTTATTCAGTTTTCAAGGATCAATGAGGGGTTGAATAATGTCCCTCTAATATTCATTTCATTTTCAATGCAAAATCGGACCTTGGTTGCAAAACTATCGATCAGATCGGAGAGCGTTTTCTAAGAAAAAGGCGAGGGGGCTAAGGAAAACGAGACACGAGGATACGTTCTTTTGATGCCAGACGTGAAAGGGGTATTGCTACTCTGTCGAGATAAATAGGCACAGACTTTATTGGTTTAATGCATTACCGCCGTTCAGTAGCGTTAGACTTTTTACGCTGTGGTCG
Organism: Marinicrinis lubricantis; assembly: GCF_042658665.1. Lineage (NCBI taxonomy): Bacteria > Bacillati > Bacillota > Bacilli > Caryophanales > Paenibacillaceae > Marinicrinis > Marinicrinis lubricantis. Next base: position 18,650 of record NZ_JBHSQV010000176.1, on the reverse strand, counting down.
AGTCTGACTCACAAGCGCTTACGTTAATGGCGGTATTACGTCACCGACGAAGCACGTAAGTTGTAAGTGCTGACAATTCTCCTGAACAAGCTAAATCCCCGGAACGATTATTATAACGAGAACATTCAATCCCTCATTCATTCTGGTTTTGGATTGAACTTAGTTATAAATTCCCCGGGGATTCTAGATATTTGCTATTCGCTTTCTGATTCGAACTTTCGAAAAGCTTTATTGGGTACTCTAATTAAATTATAATCTTCCGAAGGTAATTTACTTATTACTTGACGTGTATCGCTATCCTTTATCGTAATTCCAACAATGACCTGACTCTTTTTCAACTTGATAATACAATTAAAAAATTGCTCCATATCATTAATAACGATGCTATGCTGGGCAGGTTCGTCAAAGATTAATACTCCGGGGTGATTTCCTGCTTTTTCATTAGATGTTTGGAGTAATGCCAGTATAAAAGCCCATATCGCTCGTATATTATCACTTGCTGAAGAATCAAATTTCATATCGAATCCTTCAATTATGGGTAGATATGACTCTAAAGAGATATCTATTTGATTTAAGTTGAGAATACTTTTATAACCAAATTGCCTCAGATTGTTAATAAAATGATTTCTTAATGTCTTTATTTTTTCCTCATCCAAGTCCGTAAACTTTTTACTTGGCAATCCGGATTTTTCTGTTAGATATTGTTTCCATTCATCCGATAGCTCTTTTAGTTTCAGTTTCTGGCTTGATAAAAGATCACACAATTTATTGAGATTGTTTATTTCGGAATCAAGTTGCAATCTCTTATAAACAATAGATTCTGACATATTATCGTTCGTCGAATAAAGATCGCTGCGTAACGATTTAGCTAAACTACGAAGCTTAAATAAGCTATTTTCCAATTGAGTTATTTTACCCTGCAATTTCTCTTTATTTTGTCTATGACTATTTCGGGCAAATTCTAGCATCTCTTTCTGTGCGTTCAAATGCCTAATGTTTTCATCAATACTCATGACCTGCATATGACTTGAATCTGGAATCAAAGTATCCTGAATAGCTTGACTACATACAGGACAAAGATCCTTCGAAGTAGCTAAATTCAATTCAGAACCGAGATCTCGAAGACGTGCAGCATCTTTATTATTTCTAATATCAGAATCGATTATTTCCAGATTACTAGCTAATCTTTCAATACTGCTATTTTCTGAAAGCAACATATCTCTATGTTTATGAAGCTCGCTTTCGAATTGGTCTATTGAATTTTCAGTCTCATTTAGTTCTTCTTGAACCTCATCAAAATTATCGATGATTTTGGGCTTCATAAGCCCCAATTCTTTATACTGCTCGTTAAGGTCTTCAATATATTCCTCTATACTGTCATTATCCTTACTAATAAGGATTTTTGAGAAATCATCCTCGGACAGCAACTTCGGGCCTGCTGGAAGCCCACTTATTGTACATGACTCCCTATTTGTATAAATGATTAATTCCTTTACAAGGGACTCCCATTTATGCTTAATGTTACTTTCCGATGTCCGAAGGTAATCCTTTTTCTTTTCATTTTCCAAAGTATCTAGGCGCAAAATAAATTCTAATACCCGTTTCTTGGACTCTCTAATTCCGAGAACAGGCATTCCTGATAAGAGATCCGCCCACCCGTGCTTCTGTTCAATAAACATCCCTGAGAAAATTAATTGCAAATATAACTTTCTAATTGCATCATCAGAAGCTGGTACTAACGGTAATTCAATATGTAAGAATGTTTCTAAGAAGCTATGAAATCCTTTTTTGTTAACTGCTGAATTGGGCATATGTACGTACATATCTTCGCACAATATATTGGGTTTTCCGATATCGTCTAATTCACTGTGACACACCGTAATCAGTTTACTATCTCTATTTTCCATCTTAGCTGCCCGGTAAATTGTAATCACGTCTTTACCATTTGAAATTTCCAAATAAGCCCCTGACTCAAGTACTGGCCATACGCTTTCTCCTTCTTCAATAGAAGTTTTATACACTGATGTCAGGACTTTCTCACCGCGACCACCAATTATTTCTTCAAGACCAAGACAGTAATAAATTGCAGCTATTATTGAACTCTTTCCACAGGTGTTATCTTCACTTGCAATAAAATTCAGACCTTCAGTGAATTTATCGTCAGATCCAAACACACCGTTACTTGTCTTAATTTCAGTTTTCAATCTTCTAATTCTCAACATTGGAATACCTCCAAAGCGAAGTGAGGTTGTTAATTTTTTCTTCTGTTAGTTTATTTGACAAGGTGAATAAATACCGCTTTTCATTACTTAATAAATCTGTGTTTCTAATAATTTTCTTTACGTAGGCCTTACCCTTCTTTGTCAGACGAAATAAACCATTTTGTTGTTGAAAGAACAGTTCTTCAGCAAGTGCATACTTTACAGCATGGTTTACTGCTGGATCAAATCTCACTATAGTATAATTGGTTAGTCTATCGTTAGCGAAATCACTTAATTTCTCCATGTCATTGTTTGTACTAAGACCGAGTGAAATCATATGCAACTTTAACAATGAACACCCTCCACGGCCACAGCACATTTCAAGAATTAAGCAAAGTTGTGCCAACTTATAACTAATTCTATAGTTGTACGGTACTGCATCGGGCTTCGCATCAAACAATATCTCATCCGCAATTAGAAAATTTTTCTCTAGCATTATCCCAGTTCACCTACTTCTAAACTGCATCGAACAATCAGCAAGCCACCCGCTAATAAGATCAATTTTTAATTCCATTACTGATGCAGTTGTAAGATATTTAAACTGTTGTTCTAGCTTATTCTGAAAATCATCGAGTATTTCGAAAAATAACTTAGAGTTAATTGAACTGTCTGTATTCATTTTAGTTTTTAGGGATACCTGCTTTTTATACGATTGCTCCAGCATGTAAATTTCTTCATAGACCTCAGGGTAAGAAACACGTAATATTCTTAGAATTTCAATGCCTTTAATGTAGGAATCTATGTAAGTATTAACAATATCATTTAAATCCTCATCAGACTCTTCAACATCTCCCATTACTGCTTTAACCTTTCTTTTAATATTGCCGGCTTTCTCAGAATCGCATTTCGACCAGTCGGGACTAGTAGTATGGTAAATTGCAAAGTTAAGTTGCATATCCGTCAATGTTGTTCGAATGATTTTAGATATTTCCACTTTAAAGTCTTCTGCTTGCTTAATGACTATTACAAAATCATCATCTATATAATCATAATTATTTGGTTCGGATTCTTTCTTCAGAAGCACTTCTTTACGTTTAGTCTCTGCATGTGTAACAATTCTTGAATCCCTGTACTGAGGAATTACAAAATGCCATTCTTTTATTTTGGGCACACCCAATTCCTTTAATCTTTTGGCATATTTGGGCGATATCAATTTGTTTATATCCGCTGTCATTTTATCTCTTAGATGATCGTGCAATTCATCATCAGAATACTCACGTTCAGGGCAATAACATTGATAAACCCTTCCATGACGTGTAAATCCCTCAATACCAGCATCACCTCCGTGAACTGCTGGTATTTCGGTGAAGTGCTCATCTTGGTATTTCATCCTGTAACAAGAAGTAATTAGACTTTCCCAAGAATCACCGTTTAAAGGTCCTTCAATAAAATTTAAGATCATTTATCTGTACCACCTAATAACTTAATAGAGATAGAACTACTTTTATCTGCTTCTTGGCGCAAAACTTTTATATCAACCATAAATGTAGCGAGTGAGCAAGCGTATCGAATTTCTGCCAATTGAAAAATAGAAAATACTTTCACAACGATTACCTCTTTATCGAAAAAAAATAATCGTTCATTTACTCGAGGTAGGGTACCAGTACTCATAATATTAATCCTCCACATAGAACTGACAATGGCTGTCGTGCCAAAATACCGCCCGTTACCAGTCATATAAAGCAAGCTCGATCCGTAAAGAATTAACTGGAGAACAGTATAAAATAATTCCGACCTGTTTTGATAAAACAAATCGTCATGCATATAATTACATATGTTCATGAAGACCCACCTTTCGCTACTCCCGAAAGTTACCTATTTGACAAAAGGGGACTTTATTCCTTCTTTTTCGCAATAAACGCGCTTTCCACAGCCAAAGTTTATTGAAGCCAACACTTGATAACCGCCCGTGAACCAATTTTGTCCAGCAAGAAGATATATGCTGTCATGGGGCACGCTAACGCGAATAAGGCTCAGAACTTGAGCCTTATCTTTTCGGAGGATCAATTTGCGTTCGTAGAATGCGATCTGCCAAACAGGACTTGTTTATCCAAATCGAACAATTCCTCTTAGGGCAGATGATGTTTAATCGTTTCAGGTTATTCCGGCGTAAATCCAATATCCTGTTCTTTACCTAAGATCGCTAGCATGAAAGGTCGAAATTCAACGGATAGCATTTCATTCATTAAGTCAATCTGTTCACTTGTAAAGCTGTATATATCGGCCTGTTGCTCCGCAGTCCTGCTTGCGACCGTAATATGCAAAATGTACTCGTAGCTGGTAATCGTTTCTTCGCTGATGCTCCCATTTTCATGTTCAACCGTAATAGTTTCCTTATATTCTATCGTTTCAACGAGAGATTCTATTGGATTCATATCCCAAAACACGGATTCGATGATACCGATTCTTGTTGTATCTAGCGTAGCCACGTCCATTCCTTTTTCTGTATCCATAACGGTCTTCACGGCGAATACGGCTATAATATCCATCCAATTATCCATTCGGGTATTGTCCGCGCTACCGGGATAATAAAATTCCACCCGGTCTACGGGGCCGGCTGATTGCTGTACCTCTTCCAGTCTGGCGGCAAATTCATCGTCCATCTGTTGAACAATTCGGGAAAGAGGCTTTACATCAGCGTCCGTATTTTCGCCGGATACAAAGATGCCAAAGGGAGAGGAAATGACTGCAGCTATTGCCATTACAATGCACAACAAGATGATAACAAAACTACTGATCCCCAAAAGCGCCGTCAATCCCTTGACGAGCAGGGCGGTTGCTTTTGCAACCATTCTAATGATCCGAAGATTAAATCTCGCGGCGGCTTGTGCCCTTTGAACAGATCGGCGGGCATTCATCACCATTTGTACTGTCCGCCGTGCCGTTTTGAACGCATTCATTTTCCTCACCACACGCGCATCCGAATGATGTTTAAACTGGTTAATCCGTTGCCCCGTTTTAATAAATAGGGGCAACGCCTTGAACTTTCGGTTCTTAAATTTAATCGTAAAACCTGGTTGTTTGGATTTGGCGGAGGGGGATAACGCTTGTTTGAAATGTCGCGGCTTCAATCTCTCCGGCGTCAGCGTTTTAGGGCGATTGCTTCGTACATTGTCTGAAGGAGATGCCACGGCGCTGATTATTTCTTTTTTCCCGACCGACTTTGGACTGCTAGCTTCCCGTATTAATATCTGGCTAGTAGAGCTATTTTTTCGAAAACGATGCAAAAGCCGGGCATTGACCCGGCTTCGTACAAAGCGTTGTTTTCCCGGTAGTTGACCAGAAGGCAAAAGGTATTTTCCATCGACCGGCTCACGGGGTTGCATCCTACGGGAAAATCGCAGTGTACTCATGTTAGAAGTATCGGCATTCGGGGAAAGTCGGGAATCGTTAACGGAATTTTTTCTCGCCTTCATAACCCCATCTGTCTTTTTCTTATACTTTTTTACGGGTAACCCACTCGATTGTGGATTGGCAGCATCTTCAACTGGAGTTGCCCTCTTTTTTTGAATCAACCGAATCAGTCTACTGTTGGTCCTCATGCGAATGCCCATTTGAGCCATTGTTTTAATTGACGATGCGGTGCGGTGTTGCGCAAATTCAACAGGAGATGGGGAAGTCGTCTCATCGTTGTCTGTATGATTCTTGTCTCGGACACCCGTTTTCCTTGCTCGTTCCATTAAATTTTTGAACCTATCCAGCCGTTTTATGTTTTTTACAACAACCCTCGTTTTAATTTCTTTCATCTTCTTATGCACCCCCGACAATTGGTATCTGTTCAGCGGGTTTGTTCAGATAGCCGTTTGAAAATCCTTTCCTGACCTCGGAAATATTCCGGATAACGAAGATGAATTGCTTCGAAAAAGAAAGGGGCGTATCTGCAATCGAATAATTCGTTGGGAGTGGAGTAGCGTTCCCCGCCTGGTTCGGTCCACTCGTTCCATAGGTTAAAGGCGAGCCGACATATTCGAATGGAACTGCCGGTTTGCCATGGGGCCGAAAGGCCCTTGGGATTAATGCCGCCGTTAGAAAAATCAAACAAATCACGTACATGACTCCTAGTTTCCCGGGAAATGCCCAATGTGTAAAAAAGCGCACGATGATAGCCGTCGTTGCATTTCCTTTCAGCCAGCATTTGATGATAGAACCTCTCGTGTTCTTCATCCCGAAATCGAATAGGATGCATCGATACTTGCCCCTCTCACCGAGAATGATGAGCGGCTGGATGCAACCAGCCGCTGTCTGAAAAGATCCTCTATATAACATTTCATTCTGACGGGAAAACCGGACCCAATGACGAAAAATCACATGTTTTTGAGTAGACGCTCCATTATCTTTAAGCCTTGTTTAATAGATTTACGAACGGCCCGTTCATCGACATGCTCAGCTCTGGCAATAGCGACTTTGCTCATGCCTAGAAAAAAGTGTGCATAAATTCGTCTGGCCGATTTCTCCGGCAACTGGCACAACGCTTCGTAAAGCTGTTGCCGGGAGAGCTTGCGTTCATAGTACTCCTCCGGCGAAATCGAAAGAAAAAGAACGTCCTTCTCAATTCCATCGTTTCGATCCAGCGAGTAATACGCCCGGTGACGATACGTGCGCAGTTTGTATGCGCTTTCAATTAATTCAAACCGATGCAGCTCCTGAGCCACCTCGTCATCCACTTCAACCCATACATCCGTTTTCCAAAAAGGATATATGTCTTTCAAATTGATCTTTTTCATACTCGTCCCTCCGTTTTGGTTTGTTTGATCAATCAAAACAGAGGGGGGAGAGCGACAGCCGACGCTTCCTGACAAGCGGGAAGGACAACAAAAAAGACCTTGCCGCAGAGCGTGCCAACGCTTGATTGCGACCAGGTCTGATCGTAAGACTTGATAAACTTGATTCCACGCATGCCGATGAATCATTCGCCGCTTGTTATTATGTGTCGTCGGGAAACATCAACATCAACTCCCTTTCTCACCTGGCAACACCGTGCGAGAAATTGTGCGGGCCTTTGATGGTTAGCGTTGCCCTATGTTTAGTTCAACTCCTTTACATCCGAGATATTGCCGACGACTGCTGTATCAGTGACAAAATAAAATAGCGCCGGAGTTCTTTCCACTGGTTAAGCAGGGAAAGAAACGGCGCTAGACGATGGGTGACAACCAGCCTTCATGATACTTACGGCTGCACTGCCTGTCCACACTATCATCATATCACGTAATACGTGCATATAGCGTGCAGACTTTGTGCAAATGAAGAGCAAAGCCAGTGCTGGTTCGGTGCGTGTTCGGTGCGATTTCGGCGCTCCCTTTTGAGAAAGCCGCCTACTTTTGTCTCCACTTCAACAGATGTTCGATGTGCTGCATGAGAAACTCCAAATCTTCTTCGGAACAGTGTTGAAGCATTTGGGTGATCCGGGATGACGGAGCTGGAAGCTCATGATTATCAAAAGTGAATAACTGGGATAAATTCATGCGCAAACCAATAGCTAGCTTATGAATATTATCTAACGAAACATTTTTTAGCCCGCGTTCAATTTGTCCAATATAATTAGGATGTAGATCCGCCCGCTCAGCGAGCTGCTCCTGCGTCCATCCGTATTGTTCCCGCAATGTGCGAATGCGCTGACCAAATAATTTCCGAATTGAAATCAACATTTCCACCACCTTATTCATTCAGCATATAAGGCGGGGAAAGTCAAATGAACACTCGATGAATTCGCAATTCACAGAATACATAATGTGTGTTACAATTATTTCAACCACATCGAATCAGTTGTAAAGACATTAATCGTATTTAACGGGATTGGACAGACCGAATAAAAACGGATTAAAATGAAAAATAGGCAAAAAAAGAATATGCGCATGTGCATCTTCTGAAATCGGTCAGTCTTCGTGAGACGAATCCAAATCCAACAATACCGCTCGATCTTTGACTTTCATATAGATTTTGTGCAAAGTCCGTTTTCGAAGGTAGAAATATGCGCGGCGGGAAAGTGCCAGGCGGCTCATGGCGTCTGAAAGCGCCAGTTTATCCATATATCGCAACCGAATGAACAAGCTTTCTTCCGGGGTGAGAGCCGAGAAAGCGTAGTCGATTAAACCGATTCTGGATAGTAGCAACGGGATTTCATGTTCGGTGATTTCGATGCGTCTTATAACCGTGCGCAATACCGTTTCCTGTTTTCTACCGCTGCTGTGAGCCGCAACCATTTGCAGCGTACGCGTCAATGCGGGGATGTAGGATAGTTCAGACTGAACGTACTCTAGTCTCGCCTTCCAGTCCTTGTAGGATTTCAGCCATAATTCTACTTTCTCATAGGGGACGAAGTGCGTAGTCAGTTTCATCACAAGTCCCTCCTTGCGGGGCATACTGAATGTACGTTCTTCCCCCAGTCTGCCTGTTAATCGTCATGGTTTTACATTGTTCACGCTCCGTTTCCATCGTCATCATCCTTCCCCTAGTAATGTTGGAGATGCTGTAAAGATGCCTTTTTTCTCAATTCCAGTTTTTTTAATTTCCACCTCCTGCATACCCGGTAAAATTCTCCTATATTTATCCGTCTATACCCACCATTTTACCTATAATCCAATCAAAAGAGGAGTGTGATTTTCCCATCACACCAGCAGATCAATGGTTGTCGAACGATCACGAAACGGCTCGAACCGGAGACGAATCGCTAACAGGTTATGTGATCTTGCCGATCGTACAAACCTCTTCGTTTTGCTATTTCCGCTGCTTCGCGAATGGAACAGGCGTTGAATTTGCGAATGATGTTACGAACATGCGTCTTCATTGTGTTAGACGTGATACCGAGCAACTCTCTGATTACCGACTGTGTATAGCCCCAACCGATCAACTGCAAGATTTCTTTTTCAGTAGGAGTCAACATTCGATGCAACTCCTTTCGCTTGACAAGCCCAATTTCATTACGGATGATGGATGCAACATCGGCATGAAGTGAGGATTGACCCTGATAGGCTTCCCTGACGGCACTCGCGACATCCACATAATTGTTCTTGGTAATATAATTGATAGCACCGACCAGCATTGAGTCCACAATGATCTCAGGCTCATAGAGCGAAGTCAAGATAACGATTGGCAGCGGTTTGATCTTCATCACTTCGGCAATCGTATCCAGTCCATCCTGTTTTGATGAATGTAACGCAAGGTCAAGAATAATCACATCTAAATCCAATTGCGTACTGGCTCGAATGGCCGATTCTTTGTTTGTTGCAATATGAGATATATTCATATCTGGCTCAGCATCGATCAACGCCGCCATCCGTTGTTGCCAGACGGGGTCACTGTCCACCAGTAATACTTGTATCCTGCCTGCCTTCCAGCGCAAGACTTCTTCAACTTCTATGACATAACTTGCACGCTCCTCCATCAATCATCACCTCATATTCATTCTAGAATCACAACAAAAAGACACGTACCCTCAAAAGGTAGTGTCTGATCGAATCATTGATGCACAATGAGAGGGTAACCCGGCGATCATTGCAAAAGTGCAGAAGACCCGTGGCTTTGCGTCCCAGTCTTTCGATCTGGTTTGCCATTTTTCCTATTATTTTTACACAAATCATAGTATTAGTTCGAGCACATTCCTAAGTCCCGTGTGTTGCTTAGTGTTAATAAAAACGATATAGAGTAAACCATAGGAACATGAGGAATTGGTGCGCGATAAATATCTGCCATAATGGGTCCATTCGATTTTTCTAAATTCTATTATGCACTTTTAGTACATCTACAATCCCATGTGCTAGAACAAAGTCCAATATGTCAAGGTATCGCTTATGCCCAGCACTATAAATAACATACCCGCGAGTTTTTGTATCCACAACCCCCACCTTTTGGCACGCTTAACAATAACTCGATCTAACCCGAAACCTACAGCAAGCCCGGCAATTAGTAAAAACGGCATCGCGGTACCGATTGCAAAAACAGATGGCAACACTACGCCATATGTTGATTGCAATGCCAAAGGCATAAGCGAACCGAAGAACAAAACAAACATTGTTGGACAAAATCCTAGCGAAAATGCAATCCCCATTAAAAAGGCTCCGCTCCTTCCTCCGGTTCGATCGGCCAATTTTTCAAAAAATCCTGCCACTCGAGCCCCAAGTTGAAAAGGAAGCCGAATCCAGCCAAGCAAAAACAATCCGATTAAAATCAATAACGGCCCAAGCAGCTTTCTTGCAAAAGAATATAAAGGGATCATGTCAGTGGATATCTTTTGACCGAAAAACCAAAACAAAGCACCGAAAATACTGAATACAATCATCTTCCCTAATAAATACATGAACGTTTCGGGCCACGACAACCTTGCTTGCGCTTGACGCTGCCCAAAGTAAGTAATAGCCGCAACGTTCGCTGACATTTGACAAGGAGCAACCGAACCAACAAAACCGAGAAACAGCGCCGCAAGAAAGGCGATATCAGTGTTCGCCGCGTTAACGAATGGTTCGCTAAGGAAGGCGCTAATTTTACTAAAAAAGGAGTACATTAACTATTCACCCCCCAAAAATCCGTTAAATAGATTTGGCAGTTATGCTTTCATCACACATCGAACCTTGACAAGCATCTATTATAAACTACATAACGTAGTGTTTAGCGGACATAAAAGCTGTCTATTTTATTTCCAGAATAACTGCCGCTTTATCGTTCACCGCAGTCTCACATTTCCAATTTATTTTATTCTTGCTTCAATTACTAGGAACAGTTCCCTACACATCGACGTCGTTTGCACCACTCTGAAACCTGCTTGTTCAACGGTTTCAAGTGTATTGCGGTTTAAATGACAACCAACACATAATCGTTTCCAAACGGGCGTTAACCAGTCTTGTATTTTACCAAGGACCAGATGATTTAACCTTACGTGTTCAAAAATTAAAATCGTTCCTTCAGGCTTGCATACTCTATGGATTTCGGCCAGTGCTTTCGCCGGGTCAGGTATCGTACATAATACTAGTGTTCCAACGATTGAATCGAACGAATTGGTTGGATACGGTAGTTTTTGGGCATCTCCCGGTACCACTTCGATCGGAACTGTAGCTTCACGTGCTTTAATTAGGGATTGCTCCAACATCATTGGATCTGGCTCTATTGCAATGACTTGATCTGCAAACTCATAGTACAAAAAGTTAATACCCGTACCTGAGCCAATTTCCAGCACTTTTCCTTTCGCCTTAGAAAGAAGCTGTTTTCTTATCCGGCCGAATATTTTTGTTTCTAGCGGCTGCATCAACCGATCATAATATTTGTTGAATAATTTATCCATTGCAGCCTCCTGATCATAAACTGCTCACGAAGCAATTATTGTAATAATCGATTTATCCGGATGAGGATATCTTGTTCTTTCATCTCACCAATAAATTTATCTTTGATCACGCCAGATGAATCTACGAAAAACGTCGTGGGATAAGACATAACATTATATTTGTTTCGGATTTCGTTGTCGTTGTCGATAATGATCGGAAACGTAATCGCGAATCGATCAATAAAACTTTGGACTGTAACCCGGCTTTCACTTAAGTTAATGCCAAGCACTACCACATTGTCGTCTTTCCATTGATCATATTGTTTTTGCAGAGCCGGCATCTCGTTCACACATGGCGGACAAAACGTACCCCAAAAATTGATTACCAGTGCTTTCCCTTCATAGTCTGCTAATTGATGAACCTGTTGATCCAAACCAAAAAGCTTAAACTCGGGGGCTTTTGAGCCAATTTTTACGGAAGAATCTGATCTAAATAACGCTGATCCAATTGTATAAGCTCCAATTACCAATACGACCGACAATACAACAATTTGAATCCATCTTCGATTACGTTTCACTGTTATTCTTAAACCCCTTTTCCTTTATCCGCAATTTTCCTCCAGTTCATCCCTTCATCCAAGGATATATATACATCCAGATTAAAAGTGGCGAAAACAAGTTCTTTGGTATTCGTTGGGTTCTGTGCAATATACGATGCTGCATCTTCAACAAGATCTGGAATATTCACCTCAACCAACTGTTTCTGTTGCAGATCCATTTGATAAATAACCCCTTTTTGTTTGTAGCTGCCAACGATTATATTTCCTTCCATACCAAAGGTAAGAGAAGTTACCTGTAGATCGGCTATTTTTTCGAATTGGTTGCCTGAATCTTTGGATACATACAACGCTTTTGTCGTTCCAACTGCAACGATTGAATCATCGGTCGGGTGAACAGCTAAAGATGTCAGTTCGGACAGTTCAACATCTATTCCAGTCATTTCGCTTTTGTTCCATGTCTTTGCATCGTCTTTGGAATAATATAATCCCGTTGTTGTTAACCTAGAGTTCGGCTCCGGGTTAACTGCGTAAATGGTGTGCGTCTTGTAACTTGCACTCATTAAATGAAAATCAATTTTCCCATACAAATCCAGTATTTCAAAGCTTTTACCTTCATCTGAACTTTTTACAATTCCAAAAGGATTCCTTTTATTCGAACCCTGTGCCGGATGCCCGCTGCTATAAAAACCGTTGTCCACAGTGGTAAATCCCATATAATCGTGTTTTTCTCCTTGACCGTCTGACCATTTCCCTTGTGAGTAAACTTTCAAACCGAGGTGAGAAGGGATTAAAATTCGCTGTCCGTCCCCTGAATAACCGAGACCATGGACATGCGTCAACGTAATCGTTTTTGAAGTCGTTCCCTGCAAAGACAACACGCCGCTAATGATGACCGCGATTAGAGATGCGACCCATGCCCACCTGAATCCGGTTGCTATTTTGGTCCACTTCTGTCGCTGATATCGGTCTTCCTGCCTCTTCACATCTTTGAGCTGCTTTACTTTGTGGGATGCGTTCCAATGTAACGCAAAGAATAGAACAAATAATGCACCTGTTCCAATTAATAATGTGTTCATAATGAAATTCCCTTCTTCTGTAATGATGTAGTCAAATCTAATGCAACTGAACATTGTCTCATATTCGTTTCTTTCTATATAACAAATAAATTAATAATAAACAAAAAAGCGAAATTAATAGTCTGGGATAATATTCGCCGATGCGAATCAAATCATGTCCCACCATTGTCTCCAACGCAATGGAAGGGGCTTTGCCCAGCGAAGTAATAAGAAAAAAATCGGTAAAAGGCATTCGCGAGATCGCTGCGGCAAAAGTTATGACGCCGGAAGGAATCAGTGGAGTCAACCGAGCTATAAACAGAATCATTGCCCGACGACTGCGGCCCGCCTCGTTAAATCGTTGTAACCATTTCCAATTCTCTTTTTTTACTTTCTTTTGCTTACCGAACCCCCATCGATACAACCAGAATGAAACTGCTGCCCCAAGTGCTTCCCCTGCCAAGGAAAGAAAAAATCCAGGGATAAATCCGAATACAACAGCGTTAGCTCCTGATAAAAACAGGGTGGGAACGAGTCCTAATATACTGATCAGAATGTTGATCAGTAAACTAATCAGGATGGCCCATACCCCATAACTTCTTAGCCATTCTGCAATAACATCGACATTAAATAAAGGGCCCATCCGGTTTATTAGCCTTTCTGTAAGAAATCGGGTTTACCGCCAATCGTTTGTTCAAACTTCAAAGTGAAATTTCTATCGCAACCTATTACCAAGTCTCATTGTAGTATTTTAACCCGTTTTTATACTACTCATTGTAGTGTAATGTCGAGTTAGTGTCAATTTGCGCAGCCATGCTTACCTGTCTTATCGTTTAATTTATCTTGTAAATTCGAATGATTTATGAACACGGCAACTCTATTAACTATTAATCTCTCAATTCGTTTTCCCTATCTCTTTTTGTATATTGGAAAACATTCCATCCAACCCCCTCCTATCGCACATGTTACCATGGGAGAACAAGCAAGTTATATATCTTTAATTTTAGGAGGGATTCTATGAAAAAGATCGCAGCAATAGGGTTGATAACCAGCACTCTAGTTGTAAGTCCTCTCTTCTACCAAGGACAAGCTTATGCCGCTTCGCAAAATCAACAGGATATTAAGCTAACAAACATTTCTTCGGTCAGGCATAGTGTGATCAGTAGCGGGAAGAAATATTTAGGAACTCCTTATGAATTTGGGTCGAGCCGTTCTAACACCAGGACATTTGATTGTTCCGATTTTGTCAGACAAGCCTACCTGGAGGGAGCCAAAATTAAGCTTCCGGCTGATTCGAGAAAGCAAGGGGATTATGTAAAGAAGAACGGAACAGTCACAACAGATTGGCGAAAACTAAAACCAGGGGATATTATGTTTTTTATGTCCTATAAAGGCAGCAAAGATTCGAATTATCGCGGGATCGATAAAAGTAAGGAACGTATTACACATAACGGTATTTATCTAGGGAATGGAAAAATCCTTCACACTTATTCCAAAAAGTCGGGTGGAGTCAGAATCGATACGATTGAGGGTAAACAGTGGGAAAAGCGCTTCTTGTTCGGAGGAAGTATTTTAAAGTAACAAATAAAAATGACAATGTTATCTCAGTGATAATATTGTCATTTTTTGTTGCCCCTTCTCTTTAGACATTTTCGCTTACAACTGGTCCGATACCGCTATTCTACCGTCACCGTTTCATTCCGTGTTTTCGCGTCACGCGCATGAACACATGTTTGTTTCGAACAAAATTGTTTAATTCCGTCCCAATATCCCCAGATACAATTCTTACATTTCTTTGGTTGCTTTGGTTTTTGTCCAGCAAACAAACCTAATCCCCCTTCAAGTTTGGTTAATAAGTTAAATTTATCCATATTTGGTTTGTGTTATTCAAAAAATACTTTTACAAAACTTGTTTTAGGCTAGATGATCTCATAAGCCATTTGCATAAAGTGTGTCGTGCTAAATCCGAGTAGTTAGTAGAAATATAGTGTTTCAATATTTAGTGATATTATGATGCAAGTCGCACATACTCACACGTATCAATGCAATGGACAACGGAATGGATTACTGGAAAAACATGATGAGAATTTTTTTAATAGTTCAGTTGTGATGCTTGAAGTGGCCAACGTCTATATAAATACTCCCATCGCCGAAAATCCCATACTTCGTTGACCGTGGCGGGTGTATTGTCGAAGAAAGTCGCATTAATTGAACTAAACATCCACAAACAACATGCAGATCGAGAAATGAAGCGTAGACGAAGCGAACGCCGAAGCCGATAGTTATTGCCGCCCGACCTTCGCTATTCGAAGCGAACCCCGCGCTTAGCTGACCTTTCAATGTAACGGAAAGTGGCGGGGCTTCTTCAATTACTTACTATTTCTGATCTTCAACAATCTAAGGCTATTTAGCGTAACGATCAACGTCGCGCCCATATCGGCGAAAACCGCCATCCACAACGTAAGCCATCCGGGAACAATAAACGCCAATGCAAGAAGTTTTATACCGAGCGAAAACGTAATGTTTTGTTTAATTATCGTTAGGGTTTTACGGCTTAATCGAATTGTATATGGTAATTTACTTAAATCATCCGCCATAAGCGCAATATCTGCCGTTTCAAGTGCCGTATCTGTACCGGCGCCACCCATTGCGATACCAACCGTTGAAGCCGCAAGCGCTGGCGCGTCGTTTACGCCGTCGCCGATCATTGCGACATTGCCGTAATCTTTGCGAAGTTGCTTGATATAGTCTAATTTATCTTGTGGCATTAGATCGGCTTTAACGTCCGTAACATTCAGTCGTTGCCCGATAGCTTCGGCGGTTGCTTGATTGTCGCCCGTAAGCATAATCGTCTTCTTGATGCCAATTTCGTGCAGTTGTTTGATAACGTCTTTACTGGAATCGCGTACTTCGTCAGCAACGGCGATTAAGGCAAGAACTTGTTGTTCAGTACCCAATACCATAACTGTTTTCCCCTGCTTTTGAAGAACTTCGATACGCTGATTCGCTTCAACATTCATATTGGAATGAAGTTCTGTGAAAAGTTTCGGACTTCCGATGTAATACAATTCCCCGTTTACCTTCGCTTTTACACCTTTGCCCGTAATGGACTGAAAGTCTTCAACGGTAAGTGATAAATCGGCGCAGATGCTTTCAGCTTTTCGAACAATCGCGGAAGCAAGCGGGTGTTGCGACCCTTTTTCGATAACTGACGCGATAGCAAGCAATCCCTTTTCGTCTATCGTTCCGAAAGTTTCAACGTTAGTTACTTCCGGGAAGCCTTTTGTCAAAGTACCTGTTTTATCAAAAGCGATTGCTGAAAGGCGTCCAGCTTCTTCAAGGTGAATACCGCCTTTGATAAGAACGCCATTCTTTGCCGCGTTACCAATAGCCGTAACAATCGAAATAGGTGTTGAAATAACTAACGCACAAGGACAACCGACGACGAGTAGCGCCAATCCCCTATAAACCCATTCGCCCCAATCGCCACCAAGGATAAGCGGAGGAACAACGGCAATACCTAACGCCAAAATCATAATCGCGGGCGTATAGTATTTCGCGAACCGATCAACGAACGCTTGCGAAGGTGCGCGTTCCGCCTGTGCTTCTTCGACAAGGTTGATAATTTTTGAAATCGTCGTATCCTCGACTAATTTTGTAACTTTAACTTCAAGCAAACCTTCTTCGTTTAAGGTTCCCGCAAATACTTCATCGTCAATTGTTTTAGATACGGGAACGGATTCGCCTGTTATCGCGGCTTGGTTAATCGTTGATGTCCCTTTAATAACAACGCCGTCCATCGCAAGTTTTTGTCCCGGTTTCACGATCATAATATCGCCTACTTGAATATCCTCAACGTTAACCATTAGTTCAGCGGAACCGCGACGTATTAGCGCTTCTTTCGGTGCAATGTCCATAAGGGAACGAATGGATTGACGGGCTTTTTCCATCGAGTAGCGTTCCAGAACTTCACTGATAGCGAATAGAATGACGACCGTTGCGCCTTCGCCCCATTCGCCGATAGCCGCGGCGCCGATAATTGCTACGGTCATAAGCGTGTTCATATCAAAATTAAGACGGAAAAGATTCTTTATACCTTTAATGAATAATGCGTACCCGCCAATTATGATCGATGCGCCGTATGTTATTGAAGATAGAATGCTTTCTTCCCCGTATTGTTCACCAAGTAAATAACCCGCAACCAGTAGAACGACCGAAAGTAATACATTCCAGTTTGCTAACCAAAATGGTTTTTTCTTCTCGACTACACGTTCTTTTTCTGGCGTAACTTTTAAGTTCTCGAAAGCGCCAGCTTTTTCAAGTTCTTGAACGCTTGTCTTGCCGTAAACAGTTATTTTTGAAGCACCGAAGTTAACTTGTGCGCCCTTTACACCGGGTAAGTCCTTGACGTTCTTTTCAAATTTCCCCGCGCAATTGGTACATGTAAAGCCTTGCACGCGGAAAACATTTTTATTTTCTTCACTTATAGCGTTATTTTCTACATTACTTGCCATTAGTAATCAAATCCCCCGAATGTGTGGATGCTAACTGTACCAATTGACGAACATGATCGTCTTCTAACGAGTAGAACACTAATTTGCCTTCCTTACGGTTTTTCGCCAATCCAAGTTGATTTAACGTCCGTAAGTGGTGCGAAGCCGTCGCCATTGTTGAACCGATAATATTCGCGACGTCGCAAACGCAAAGTTCATCTTCTTCACAAAGGGCGAAGGCGATCTTCATACGTGTTTCGTCGGCTAATATCTTAAACATTTTGACCATGCCGTGAATATTTTGCCCTTCAAGCGATTTTTGTACCCTTTGAACCTTGGGTTCGTCATAACAGTAAATATCACAAGTGTCTTTTTCCTTTTTGCTCATTTCGTCACCCCTTCAATCAAACCTTTATTTGATTATTATCATAGCACGATCTTTTTATACATTCAAATGAAAATTTGACTGTGTTTAAAAAAGGCTTCAACCATATTTCAGTATAATTCCACGACATGGAAAAAGCGCTACAAACCAGGGAGTTTTTATGTCCCTTGTTATAGCGCTTAGAATCGATGTAAAAATACAAAGAAGAGGCATATGCCCCTTCCGTGTTTTAAACATGCTGTTTTTGTTGCAAATTTTCAACCTGTCGATGTAGTTCGTTATTCCGTTCCTTTAATTCGTTCAACTCGTTAGTCACTTGTTCAAGAGAATGACTGTTATTTGAGTTTCCGGCTTTATGATCGCCATGCATTCCTTTCATCA
Organism: Marinicrinis lubricantis; assembly: GCF_042658665.1. Taxonomy (NCBI): domain Bacteria; kingdom Bacillati; phylum Bacillota; class Bacilli; order Caryophanales; family Paenibacillaceae; genus Marinicrinis; species Marinicrinis lubricantis. The sequence goes on along the minus strand of NZ_JBHSQV010000176.1, from coordinate 265 downwards.
TCCATATCATCATTATTGGACAAACAAGCATTAACAACCAGTACCAATTCATCTTACCTTCACTTCCTTTCTTGGTTATCTTATATGAGTTTTTATAACTCAATTGTAATTCCTAATTATGAGATCCCTGTGTAGAAGTGGTAGCGTCAAGAAATTTGTGTAAATAGAAAAACCATTTCTTGTAGATGCCGTTGTTTAGTCGGTGGTTGTGAACATTGCTAGAAGTTCAGCGCGTGCCTGGTCAAAGCCGGTATGGCAACGAGTT
>NZ_JBHSQV010000175.1:0-65034 GCF_042658665.1 Marinicrinis lubricantis | reverse complement strand
GCCTGAACATCTCAATTTTATCGGAATGGTCTTGTTGGTCAAACCCTAGAACCCTCCACCCGCATAGCGGGTGGTTTTCTGTTTCGCGCGTTTCACGCACTCAACTGGCTAAAGCCATAATAAAAAATCCGGAGTTATCCTCCGGATCATCTTATTTTTTGCCCATCATCATCTTCATGAGCTGTTCCATATTGTTCGGATTCGCGCCGCTTTTCTTAACCGCCTTCACGATTTCATTGACCGTTGCTTCAGAAACCGGTATATTCACCAAATTGGACACTTGATTAATCAATTGCCGCAGCTGCTTCTCGCTTTGGATCGTAGAAGGTTTTACGCCACTCGCAATTTTATGAATATCAGAAGGCGATACATTTTTACCCGTTTTTTTGTTAACGGTATTTAATACGTCTTTCGGCAAGTTTTTATCGACCATGTTCCTCCTCCTTACTCTGATCTCTTACTATCGTATGAGAAGAGGAAGGAGTTGGTTTGGGCTATTCCAACCAGGAAGCATATTGGGGCGCCACAATTTCTTCCATTTCGTGCGTCTTTACGCGCACCATCAAATCTTCAACAGCCATCTTCGAGTCTTTCCCGTTAAACAACACCTCATACAGCTGCTCGGTAATCGGCATCTCGACTTGGTATTTCCTCGTCAAGAAATGGGCCGCCTTCGTTGTTTTGACACCTTCGACAACCATGCCCATCCGTTCAAGTACTTCATCGAGCTTTGCCCCTTGGCCGAGCATGTATCCCGCCCGCCAATTACGGCTGTGCTGACTAGTACAGGTTACGACCAAATCACCGACACCTGCCAACCCGGAGAACGTGAGCGGGCTCGATCCCATGGCCGTTCCAAGCCGAGCGATTTCAGCAAGTCCTCTCGTGATGAGAGCCGCCTTTGCGTTGTCACCTAGGCCAAGTCCATTCGCCAGCCCCGTCGCCAAAGCGATGATATTCTTCAATGCGCCGCCTACCTCTACACCAACTAAATCAGGATTGGTGTATACCCTGAAGTACGGATGAATGAAAGCGTCTTGAGCCTTCTCTGCCGCGGCTTTGTAATGGGAAGCTACAACCACCGTGGTAGGCAGCTTCTGTATGACTTCCTCCGCATGGCTGGGACCGGACAATACGGCAAGGTGTTTGGCTGATGACGGAATCTCTTCTCGAATGATTTCACTCATCCGATTTAACGTTTCCGGTTCAAAGCCTTTCGTCGCATGAACAATTAAGGTGCCTTCGCGGTAATATGGCGCACACTGTCTCATCACATCCCTCATCGCATGCGAGGGTGCCACCACGACAATGATTTCGGCATCCACTACCGCTGCCTCCATCGAAGTCGTTGAACGGATAAGACTGGACAACGTCGCATTCGGCAAGTACCGCTGATTCGTATGTTGTTCATTAATTTCTTTCACCTGCTGCTCATTTCTAGACCATAAGCACACATCATACTGCTTGTCAGCCAGCACGGATGCCAGTGCCGTTCCCCAGCTTCCCGCCACCAATACAGCAGCCTTTTTCATTGGGATTCCTCCCTTTTTGAACCCAGCTTATTCTCACGTCCTTGAACCAGCTTGACGATATTTGAACGATGTCTTATGTATGCGAGAATACCAATGACGATGCATAACCAGAACTTCGGCCCAACACCTGTAAAAACTAAACAAAAGATAGGCAAAAGTCCTGTGAAAATCAAAGAACCCAGCGATACGAAGCTAGTCAAGAAAATGGCGCCAATCGCTAAAATTCCTGCGCACAATGCGGGCAGCGGAAATAAAGTGAACGCGACCCCAATGGTGGTGGCAATGCCCTTTCCGCCACGGAAACCGAAATAGACCGGCCAATTATGGCCTGCAATGACAGCCAACCCGGTTAGCGCGTGACTCCAAGATTCATCGGGTGCTATCCAAAAGCTGATCAGAACCGCTGCAACTCCTTTTAATATATCGAGCGCCAGAACAGCGATCGCGGGGCCTTTCCCCAGAACACGCAGCGTGTTCGTAGCCCCGGCGTTCCCACTGCCATGCTTGCGAATATCAATCCCTTTATACCATTTGCCGATTAAAAAGCTGAAGCTGATCGCTCCAAGTAAATAACCGACGATCACTGGCCAAACCGTCTGCAATTTCTCTCTCCCCTATTCCTGATCTGATTTCCTTCTCATCCATAAACGAATCGGTGTACCACTGAACTGAAATGCAGCCCTGATCTTATTTTCCAAATACCGTTCATATGAGAAGTGCATCAATTCAGGACTGTTCACGAAGAAAACAAAAGTCGGCGGTTTCACACCAATTTGAGTCGCATAATTGATCTTCAATCTTCTTCCTTTATCGCGCGGCGGCGGATTAATCGCTACCGCATCGGCAACGACATCATTCAGTACGTGCGTAGGAATCCGCAGTGAATGCTGCTCTGCAACTTCGTTCACAAGCGGCAGGAGCTTATGCAGCCGCTGTCCTGTTTTTGCGGAAACGAACAAAATCGGTGCATACGTCATAAATAAAAAATGATCTCTTATTTTTTGACTAAATTGATGCAGTGTTTTATCGTCTTTCTCAACTACATCCCATTTGTTCACAACGAAAATAGCCGCTTTCCCCGCTTCATGCGCAAAGCCGGCAATATGCTTATCCTGTTCGATAATGCCTTCCTCACCGTTTATGACCACCAATACGACGTCCGCTCTCTCAATCGCTTTCATTGCACGAAGAACGCTGTATTTTTCAACATTCTCATACACCTTGCCGCGTTTGCGCATTCCTGCCGTATCGATAATTACATAGCGCTGCCCGTCCCGCTCAAAAGGCGTATCGACAGCATCTCGAGTCGTCCCTGCCTGGTCGCTGACAATAACCCGATCTTCTCCAAGCAGTGCATTGACCATCGATGATTTCCCTACGTTCGGCCTGCCGATGATAGCGACCCGGATCACATCCTCATCATATTCGTCATCCGTTATTTCAGGGAAATGTTCAACGACGGCGTCAAGCAGATCCCCTATCCCTAAGCCGTGAGCTCCAGAAATCGCGATCGGATCACCGAATCCTAAGCTGTAAAATTCGTAAATGTCATCCATGCGCTTGATATTATCCACTTTATTGACCGCAAGAACGACTGGTTTTCTCGATTTAAACAGCAGTTCGGCCACTTCGGAGTCCGAAGGCGTGATCCCTGCTTTTCCATCTACCATGAAAACGATGACATCTGCTTCCTCAATGGCTAATTCTGCCTGAGCTCGTATCGATTTTAAAATGTATTCATCGCTAATTTCGATACCGCCTGTATCAATAATATGAAAAGGAATATCTCTCCATTCCGCTTGTCCGTAAATACGGTCTCTGGTGATGCCCGGCTTGTCTTCCACAATAGACAAACGATCACCAATGATTCGATTGAAAATGGTTGATTTTCCAACGTTGGGGCGTCCCACGACGGCCACTACTGGTTTTGCCATATTTTTCACTCCCACAAGAAACTCATTAATACATCATAGCAAAATTTACTTACGCTGTACAATGATCATTGTTCCGTTGCCGATATCATGTGCAGAGGCATCCAATATTTTCTCCAGCTTAAACGCAATATCCTGCAATTCTTGATCATCATTCGCGAAAAAGGTGAATTCCGATTGGGCGGTGGGATTGTGCTTTAACGTGATCACCGCTAATATTTCACTCAACACGCTCACCTCCATGTCATCGTTATGCCTCAGAAGGCATGCGTACCGCGCTTTCAAGCAAAGGAATTTGTTTCGCACTGGATAAAGCTTTCTCTAGATCTGCATTTTGTACGAGCAGCAGCACACCCAATCGTCCGTCCTTTAAGTCCAGCTTAGCGAGCGGAACAAGCGATGGCTCGCCGGAATCCCTGTAAGCTCCCAGCACGGTCGACATATCATGCAAAATCGCCTGACGCTGTCCCATATTAGACAAGGTGACGCGACCATTTTGATTTTTTGGTTTATAAATAATCCCGATCCCGTGCTTGGCAATTGCCTCTTGGCTCGTCTTCAAACCCACATTCATGATATAAATATCACCCACATAAATATTAAAACCGTCCACGCGAACATCAGCCGTTTCCACCTCGGCAATTTCCGACAGCGATTTACCTGATTTAAACAGCCTGGAAAGCAGGATCGATAGAAGCCCCCCGAACACGCCAATATAAAAATTGAACAGGACGGTGAGCAGCGAGGTAACTAAAGCGGACATAATCGCCAAATAATTTCTTCCTTCAAATACCATAGCGATCCCTTCAATATATACCGGCCCCTTCGGTACCAGTTCCATTTCATCTAATTTTGTAAGAGTCTCCCGCTCCATATTCCTTACTTCCCTAAACTGCTGTGCGGCCAGCGTAAGAAAAGTCACAGCTGTGTAATCTTTCTCGAATAATGCCGGAACCGCAACCGCACCCAACGCAGCCGCAATAATTCCTAACGAGATATGAATGATTCTGCCGTGTGGATAGGTTGGATACTGCCTGTAATCGGTTTGCAGCGTGAATAGACGGGCGACAAGACCAAATATAATACCTAGAATGACAGCCGACGTGTACCTTTCGCTGAACATGTAATCAAACATCGCACATATCACTCTCTCTTTTCGAATTTATGTTGAAGCAGGACCGTCCATTTTCGGAGCTGTTCTACAATCGCCCCTGCGGCTGATACCAGGATGATGCCCGGCATCCAAATACTGAAGTAGCTGTAGCCGCCCATGATCGTCATTTCACTTGAAGCTTTCAAAGCGTACGAAGCGGCTTCATAAGCAATAAGGCCCCAAGTCAGCAGGATAAAATGCACGTACCGTTTCCTTGAGAAAACGAGCATTGTCACAACCGTGAGTATCAATCGATCCAAAAGCAAGTTCATAAAAATCAGTTTAGGTTCCAGGCGTACCACATGCTGATAAAGCAGCAGCAAGCATCCGATGAGCAGAGAAATCACAACAAGCTGTATGAGCTGCTCCGTATGCTTCCAGCGGACCTTAAGCAGCACGAGTGACCAAATCCAGGGCACAACCAGCTGCAGTTCAATGACAATATCGCCAAGCGTCAACTGCATTACCGATAAGAGAAGCCATGTAAAAATGCTGATGATGATCCATAATGGAGAAGCCGCTTCTCCAAACAACTCCTTCTTCCAGCCCGTGGCCAGCAGGATAAGAAGCACTATAAGCGACATATAAGTGACATATGCATCCAAATTGTTCATCGTCCCTTCCCGGCGGGCTTGCGATATGCCATTATCGGCCGAGCCTTCTGTACAAGGTATAGGTTTTGAAACAAATCGCTTTTTTAATCTCAGTAAAATAAAAAAGACTCTGCGAATGCAGAGTCTTTTGGATCGTAAAGCTTATGCTTATTTGAATTTGCTTAGTTTATCGCCAAAGCGCTCGCCAAGCGTCAAGGACAATCCCTGAGAATTGGATACTTTTTCTTGAATTTCCTTTTCGGATGCATTATTTTCAGGCTCTTCTTTTGCAGGTGCTTCTTCGGTAGCCTTAATGCTTAAAGAAATCCGTTTTTCATCCAAATTGATGTCCAAGATTTTTACGTTTACCGTTTGGCCCACTTTCAGAACTTCAAAAGGCGTCGTTACATGGCGATGAGCGATTTGAGAAATATGAACCAAACCTTCTACGCCAGGAGCGATTTCTACGAAGGCACCAAAATCAACGATTCGTTTAACCGTACCTTCAACTACATCTCCGCTATCAAACTTACCTTCTGCTTGTTCCCAAGGACCAGGCAGTACAGCTTTCATGCTCAAGCTGATTCTTTCGTTGGCTGGATCAAGCTTCAGTACTTTGACCTTCACCTGATCTCCTTCTTTCACGACATCAGAAGGCTGGTCCACATGCGTCCAAGACATCTCGGAAATATGAACCAATCCATCCACGCCGCCTACATCGACGAACGCTCCGAATGGAGTGAGACGTTGAACGGTACCTTCCAGCTCTTGGCCTACTTCCAAGCCGGAGATGATTTCCTTCTTCTTCGCTTCGAATTCCTCATCCAGAACGTCTTTTTGGGAAAGGATCACTTTGTTGGCTTCGCGATCTAATTCCTTCACTTTCAAGCGAAGTGTGCGGCCTTTGTAGTCGCTGAAATCTTCAACGAAATGACGCTCAACCATGGATGCAGGAATAAATCCGCGGACGCCTACATCAACCACAAGTCCGCCCTTCACTACGTCTGCCACAACGGCTTCGAATACTTCACCAGATTCCAAACGCTGCTGCAGAACATCCCATGCTTTTTCACTGTCCACTGCTCGTTTGGATAGAATGCATTTCTCTTGCTCATCGTCCAGGCTGATCACCTTAACTGTAACCTCTTGACCTTCCTGAACGGCGTCAGACGCTTTTTCCAGATGAACAGAGGATAATTCACGAATCGGAATAATTCCGTCATATTTATAACCAAATTCTACAAGAACCTGGTTATCTTCCACTTTTACAACTTTCCCTGTAACAATGTCTCCATTGCTTACAGCTTTCACATCTCCCATTTGATCTTGCACTTCCTGGGAAGCATTCACATTCATTTCTTCCGTCATAGTCCTTTACCTCCTCAATCTCTCCACACCGACTGCTGGTGAACCAGAGAAACTCATGCATAATTTATACTAAACTCCATGCTCATACCAAGAAAAGCATAGAATTTACTAACGAAATACATCATTTCATCACGGCTTTGTACGATAGAGATCAGCCTGTGTATTGTAGTTTGTCTCGGTAATCGCCTTAATTAGTTTAACATACCGAAATGTTAATTGCCATTCATGTAAAATGGATCGAAAAATTTCATCCTTGCGCACTAGTCATCCGACTTTCAGCCAGGGCAATGATCCGATGTACGACCGCCTCAATAGGAAGTCCTGTTGTGTCCAACACTACAGCATCTTCAGCTTGCCTGAGAGGGGAAACTTCCCTCGTTTCATCGGTATGGTCTCGCTCTGCGATTTCTTTGACGATTTGCTCATAAGGAACCTCATGGCTCTTCGCTTTTAATTCCTCATAACGGCGTTTGGCCCTTGCTTCCACCGAAGCTGTTAAATATATTTTAAGCTCCGCATCCGGAAGAACGTGCGTACCGATATCTCTGCCATCCATAATAACACCTTTATGAATGGCCATTTGCTTTTGCAGTGATGTGAGCCGGTTTCGAACGGAAGGGATTTTCGCAATATGCGAGACTTTCTGACTAATGTAAGGTTCCCTAATTTGTTCCGTCACTTCCACACCATCCACAAATACTTTTTGTCCATCTTCTGACGGCTCCAAAGCAATTTCTGTGGTTTCTGCCAGCTGTGCGATCTCCTCAATTTGATGGGCAGCGAGGCCCGTAGACAACACCTTCCATGTCACGGCTCGATACATCGCTCCCGTATCAATGTAGATCATATGCAGCTTGCTGGCGGCGAGTCTTGCAACGGTACTCTTCCCTGCCCCTGCAGGTCCATCTATTGCGATATTGATCAGTGAATCGGGCAAGGATTCTCCTCCCTTCGTACTCCGTAACATAATCATTCGTAAGCGATCATCGTTTTAGCTCGGTCAGATCAATAAAAATCAGTAAACCGTTTTTTCATACAGAACGATCGCCGTCAAGCGATCGTGAAAACGTTCTCTATGTACTTGAAAAGCTCAAGAATGCATTGAATTATACCATAGATGATAAGGGTATGCAAAAGTATAGATTCCTTACTGCGGTGTAGAATGGGACCCTTCAAGCTGTTCTACCTGAACCAAGGCATGTCTAATAGAGTCGAATTGATATAGTCCCTGCACAACAGCCATGCACAGCAATAATACAATAGCAAATCGGACAAGCCATCTTTCGACAAAATCTGATATAATCAGGAATTTGTCTTCGTAAGATAATGCACGTCCCTGCTCCTCGTTCGAACTCTCTCTGCGGTTCATAAAAAAACCACCCTCAACATAGGATAAGGGTAGTTTATACACTCGTGCTCTTTTTTATACTGCGCCCAGCTGTCTTATTCTTTACGATTGGAGAGCTGGAATTCGAAGCAGTAACGAATGATTTTTTGCCTTTCTTTATCCCGCATATCCGTAAATTGAATCATTGCCAGCTGAATATGATTCTCCAAAGGCTTTGTACGAACGATTTCACCTTGAAAATGGGCATGTTCAATTTCTCCGCTTTTATACGGGATGAGTATCCATCCCGAGACTTCTTGATTGGAATGCAGCTGATAGGTATTGCTGCAGTATACCGCAATGCCACCACCGCTTACATCATCGGTCATACATGTAAATCGGATTTCATCCGTCGCTTTAAGAGCAACCTCCAGCTTGGCAGGAACCCGTAAAAAGTTTCTGCGGTTACTCTTCGAAACATCAGCAGGCTGAGGCTTGCTGATTTTATATAATTTCACTTGATCTGATGTTGACCCCAACACAGTAGTCGAAAAAAAATAATGTATGCCATCGGAATCGACGAATTGAACCGAAATTTGTTCACCGGTATGAAGTCTTCTCCATTTCCCCGACCTTTCGTCCAAAGGAACCTCGATGTACAGCGTATCCTGCTTCACGTCAGCGACTCTTGTCTTATAATGTCGGTTTTCTTCTTCTGGGTCAATGGAAGCGATTTGAATAGAAATCACTTGATTGATGTTTGGCAGCACAGCTGTTTCCACCTCTTATAGTTCTTTATGTATAACTCCACTTCCTATTATATAGCACCACAGCCCTATGAAAAAGGACTATTTTCCATAAATAACGCCTGACGGCGTTCTTTCAATACAAAACCTATTTTCATACAGGCATAGGGTCGGTGTGGTAACCTTTCCGGGACCCCCTTGCAGCCGCGTACTTTTCATTCATGGATGACACAAATTTAAAAATAAAAACCCTTCCGTTAAGGAAGGGCGATCCGGCTTCATTATACTTTTGTCTCCTGTAAATTTTCAATTTTTACGATGTTTCCTGTGTTGGCATCAATAAATACACGATAGAACGTTGAATTCGACCGACCGACGAATTGATATGCCAGGACTTCTTTTTTGAAATCATCTTGGATCAGCGCTAAACCGGAATCGCTGACTTTAAATCCGTCACTTAAGCTCTTTGCGGCTTCCTGCTTCGAGAGCTTCGGCGGACTCCACTTCCGATCCTTCTTCTCGTATACATAATCGGCTGCACTGAGGCCCGCAACTTCTCCGTTATCAAGTGCAACCCGAACAACCAATTTTTCTGGATAGATCACGACGTTATTTTTCTTTGTTGCGAAGGTGATGGAAGCCACGTTTTCATATTCGTCGTAGCTGATCGGCTCCATGGCGCCACCAATATTCTTCTTCAAAAACTGACTAGCTGATTGTATCGCTTGATTCTGATCGATTTGCTTGTTCTTAATTTCCCTCTCTTTTATGAAATAAACGAGGTGGCCGCCCTTCGTCGTGTAATCCATCTGCATTCTGGGTCCGCGTTTAGTTTGCGCGGTTACGCTGTAAGATTGAAATTCTGTTCCTTTCCCGTTGTGAACGACTTGGATATCGGAGCCCTGCAGCGCAAAATTTTGCTGCGCTTTTTGTAAAATCTCCTCTTTCGTCATCATTTTACCTGACAGCTGCTTAATCGATCGCGTCTCGTATGTGTCTGCAGATGACGGTCCGAAGTCAACATCCTCGTATTCTCCAACCTTTTGATCAACTAATTTGAAACCATCTATAATCGCGTTGTCTCTAACGGAGTCTTCTTGAGCGACCGCAACTTCTACATCCATCCATCGCAGATGATTTTCGATAACCTTGTCCTGCACATCCAGCACGTTTTTCGAAATTTCATCCGAATGCTTATATAGGGTTTGGAGTGTTTTCATTTCTTTTTCGGACAAAGGCTCCTTCTCGAAATCCCTTACCGCCGTATGATACGTAAAATCGGCAATATTCGCCAAAAACTTTTCGGTTTCGTGGAATGTCAGCAAACTTAGCGGCAGCTGACTAATTTCGCTTTGCGCTTCACTTGTAATCCGCCATACATTCACCAATTGTCTGCGTTGATAGTCCTTTGAATTGGTACTGATCGCTAGCGTATTCCCCAGCTCGTTATGGAGCTGATCCAGATGGTACGATAAATTGTGAAAAGCTCTTTGGTATGAGTTTTCAGCCTTAATTAATATCGAGTTTTTCTCTTGGTTCTCTTGGTATCCCCAATAAACGGCCCCGATCAGCAGGATTGCCGTAATCGGAAACATAATGGCGCTTAATCGTTTATACACCTTAAAGACCCCTTTCGTCCTTCATCCTTTAAGGATAGTGTGGATTGTCGAAAGGGGTCTTATGCATGAAGCTATGATTATACTTTCGGTTCGATTTCAAAGTCGCTCTCATTGTCGCAAATACACCGCTTAAAGCCGGTATGCATTCTGCCTTTCTCCTCTTTCGCCCGCAGAATGAAACGTTCCCCGCATCGATTGCATCGAATCGATACCTTTACTCTGGTACCCGCCATCAAAAGCACTTCCTCCAATAATGAAAATTCAAAAAGATTCATTTTTCACTTTCATTATTGACTTTTTGAACGCATTTCAATCTCATCTTCCAATAAAACGGTTCGAAATGGAGACTTCGCATTGGCCAAGTTGACTTTTCGAATGCCATACAGCCATAAAACCAGCATAAATAACACGATAAACCATGACCACACCGCTTCTGCATTGAGTACGATCCAATCGAACGCTCCATGCCAAAAAACAGGAAACAGCACGGAATACACCAAAAATCTCTGCTTTTTCTCCTTCACGAACTTAGCTTTGCCTAAATAATAGCCCATAACGACTCCGAACAAAGCGTGTCCGGATACGGGAAGAAAGGCACGCAGCAGCAGCATGGACATATCTGCATTATACGCCCAGGCATATATGATGTTCTCTAACGTGGCAAATCCCATGGATACCGAAACCGCATAGACAATACCGTCATACGGCTCATCAAATACAGAGTGTGTAAAAATCGCCACATACAAAATAAACCATTTGAGCGATTCTTCTAATCCCCCGGAAATGAGGAACGAAAAAACAATATCATTATCGCCGAGCCAGATCATGAGGCCACGTTGTAAAACCATGATCGGAAAAACCAGTAAAATACCGTAGAGAAACAGCTTCAAAACGATATGAAGCGGCTCTGTTACATACTTATCCTTCAAATAAAAATAAGTCAAGAGAGCGATGCCTGGCGCTGACGCCGCACTAAACAAGGATATGAACGTCAACGACACACCTCCCCCTAGTAAAACCAAGTGAATTACCAAATCGATGGCTTTCATAAGAAAAATCGATGATCAAGCACCCTTAGCGCGATACCAAGGAAAAAAGCACCTTTCGGTGCTTGGATCATCCGTTTTACGCTGTTCAACTTGTATGAGAAAACCTCTTCAGGCCATGTAAACTTTTAAATTCAGTGCGGTTAAAAATGATCACAAATGCGACGTACAGCATGCTCAGCCATGACGACCTTCCCATACTCCTCTAAAACTGCTGTAGTCACTGCTGACGATTCTCCAAACTCAGATAAGATCGCAATCACGGATTTAAGCGGCTCCTCATCCATTGTTTTCGGATCAAATTGCAGGAACCAACGATCGTTAAAGGCATACAGACTTCCCGCATCAACGACATGGCGCTGGACAGATTTGGCTGCTTGAATGACATTCTCAAAATCCTGAAATACAAAGGTGATGCTTTCACTTTGGTCAAGCGTAACTTCCATCTCGTACACATCATCATCGTCGTCAAGATCATCTTCATCATTTGCGTGTCTGCCTTTGCCTTTCGTGACGATCACAACCATCCCTTGAGCTGGCAGCGAGAAAACCTCCACCGCGAGAGGCCCAGTTGCATCAAAGCCTAATTCTGTATATGCTTGATCCATCATTTCACTGAATAAATCGTGAACTTTAGGAATTTCCTTCCACATGTCATCCTTCTGTATGCCTCTCTCTGTGAGATCCTCGAACGTAAGGAAAATCCTTATTTTATCTTGACTCAAACGTTCTATTTTCATAGAAGGATCCTCCCTTGCTGCATCTGTTATATTAAATTATGTTGAAAACATTCCATCGGTGAGTGAATATGCTAGTCTCTAATCATGTTATCATTATTTTCGTTGAAATGCACTAGTAAAATGAGAAAAATCGTGACGGCTTCCGGCCTTTTTCCAGAAGGGAATATGTACATCAATCGCCATTATTATATATATGAAAAAACGACCATTCTTTCCGCATGATCTGCGAATAAGAATGGTCCTCTTCAAGACTTTAAAAAAACTAATGCTTTACACTGTTTTGTCCGTTCTCTTCCATAATTTTATTCACTTCGCCCATAACGGAAGGGTCTTTTGAGGCCATTTCCGCTACTTTGTCTAAATCTGCTGCCGAATCCGTGCCGCTGCCACTGCTTTTGGATGTGCTGCCGCCAATGTCACGGGAGCTTTGCATCGTATTTTTGAGGCCTTGCGTCAACTGCGGCATCACTGCCATAACGGAAAAATTGCGCTTAGATAAATACATAACCGCTGCCGCACCTGCGATACCGCCTAATAAAAATGTGCCCATCCTCATGAAGGTTACCCTCCTTTTGATGTGTTATCCCGCAAAGCTATGTTGTGCAGAAATAGCGGAAACCATAACAAATAAAATTAGGAAAAGAATGCGGCATCCCCATTTTTTCAGAAAATTACCTCTGTTGCCGGAAGCCTTTTTACATGTACAATAGTATAGCCATTCTATATTCCAAGGATGTTGGACAGTTTTGGTATGCTCATTTTACCTACGTGAGGAGTACATTGCAGATGAAAAAATGGATGTTTGCTGCGGTCATCACCATGTCTTTAGCATGGCTTGCTGCATGCGGAAACGGAACCAACGAACCAACTTCAACCGAACCGAAACAGGAACCAAATCAGTCGGAGCAATCACAAGAAGCCGTAACACCTGACGCATCCGAAGCAGAAAATGCCGCTGATTCGGTTCATGAGCCAGCTCAGTCTGCGGAGTCGGAAGTGGAAGACTCTGGAGTCACAATGCAGTACTACATTAACGAGATTTTCGACGTGAAGCCAGTATCGGAGGAAATCAACGAAAAGGTCGTCCTCCTGACTTTTGATGACGGTCCAAAAGATGAACAAATGGTAGGACAAATGTTGGATATTTTGGACCGGCACGATGCGAAGGCGATATTTTTTGTGAATGGGTACCGAGTAGAGCAAAATCCAGAGCTTCTGGAGCTGATTTATTCACGCGGTCACGAAGTAGGAAACCACTCTTGGGATCACATTGTACTTAGCAAGGAATCAAGCGAAGTCATCGATCAGCAGATCGATGATGTCCAAACACTGGTGAAGGACATCATTGGCAAAGCGCCTAGATTTTTCAGAGCACCGAACGGTTCCCGCAACGACCACGTGACGAAAAAAGTTCAAGAGGAACAAATGATATACATGAACTGGTCAAACGGTTCGTTAGATTGGGATGCAAGCTCCCAGACACCTGAGGCGGTCATTCAAAATGTCATGGACCAGCTGCGACCTGGTTCCAATATTTTGATGCATGAGCTGCCTTGGACTGTTGAAGCGCTGGATCCTTTATTAACTCGTCTCGAGGAAGAAGGATATGGCTTTGTAGACCCGTCAACTATCCAAGCCATGCCCGAAAATGAAACCAAAAGCAAATAAAAAAGCAATCATTTCAGCAATTGATTACCCCACAGCATTAAAGAAACGGTCAATAAAATAAAAATAAACAACAATACGGAGTAATATATTTTGACCCATCTTCCCTTTTGGGATGGATGAACAGCACTTCTCGGAGGCAGCGAATCCGCTGCTTTCTCTTCTCTTTCATTATCGTCCTTAACTGGATTGCTCCTCACCTTTGTTCCCTCCAAATCGAATAAAGCACCCCATAACAAAATCAATAAAGAAGTGAGCCGCGATCGGGGTCCATAACGTCCCTGTTTCATCATATATCCATCCTAAACCATAGCTGATTCCAAACACAAGCCCTGTGAGCAGCCAATGTCTTAGATATCTGATATGGATAGCCGCAAACAAAATACTCGTCCAGTAAGGTCCCCATACATGTTGAATGGCTCCCCGAAACAAAAGCTCCTCACATACGGCGACGACCATACAGATCAACAAAATATGCCAAAGCGGTCTTTTGGCAAACAGCTTTTCATTAATGCCGCCATCATCGGTGAGCTCCTCCGGTACCAGCTTAGAGATCAGCAAATCAGCCGTCACGACAGCTGCAGCGAACAAAGCACCCCACCATAAAAATTGCAGGCTCTCTGGAAGATCAAGCAAATTCCACGCATAGCGCCTTTGAAACAATAAGATGACGAAGGCGGTGATTAATGTAATGCACTGCGTAAAATACAAATTAATGATCAGCAGCCGGTCGTCAATTTGATCGATATTCACTTGCCTAACACGTATTTTAAATTTCTTCATGTTCGTAACCTCAATTCTTATCATTTCGCTGTGTTCCTGCCCTTTTTCCTTCAAGTTTGAAAATAGCCATAAAAATAAAGAAGAAATTTGTCGATAACAATATACAGGAGGAGATTCAGCTATGGAAAAACGATTGTCAATGTCAGACTACGTATTGGTGCTGGTTTTTATTTTTATGTTCTTCTGTATTATTGGAGCCTTTTTCTTCGGATTGCAAATGGGGAAAGATAAAACGGAACAAAAATATGAGCTCATGCTCGAAGAAAAACAGGACTCGGGTGCTGCTGCTGCCAGTTCTTTAAACGCGTATGACCAACAGCAGTTCATTTCATTTTATCACATGGTATACGAACCATACCGAGAATTTCAAAATAAATGGTTTGATGAATTGGAGCAATTGGATCAAAACAGTAAGGCAGAAGATATCACTGCTGCACTGAAAAGCGTCAAAGGAGAATCACAAAATACATACGCGAAGCTGAAACAATTGACCGCTTCCCCCTCCTCCCCGCTGCTCATTTCGTCTCAGGAGCTTTATATGAAAAGCTTGCAGCAGTTTACTTCAGCGATGGATGAATTAATGAAACTGAAATGGGAAGGCAAAGCCCCAGCAGATACGATTCATGCAAATCAGGCTTTGATGGAAGCACAACGATCGGCCTTGAACGCGGAGGCATCGTTTTACGAAGCCATCACAAAATGGCACGAGAGGTATGAGTATCGAATCGAGGATATTGACTTGATGAACAAGCAAAATCTGACGATCGAGGAATGGAACAAGCTCGCCTTCAACTACAAAAATGCATACATTGCCGTATATATGAAAGAGCACCAAATGTATAAGGCTTATGCAGTTCATGATGTGACGGCTCAAATCGATCTGCTCTTATCGACTCAAGGGGCAGAAGCATTTCATTGGAGTAACGTCTCACAGGCTATCACGATGGTCGAAAATACAAGATCCGTACGAGCAGGCGATTTTAAAGCGAACAAAGCTAGGCTGTTTAAGGACGAGCTTTTCGTTGATATTCCTTTATTTACCTCAGCGGATTGAAATCACGATTCGGATATTGACATAACATATCAGAACGTGTTACATTTTAACAAATAATGAGATCATAAGACAGTGAAGGAGCCAAGCATTTGGCGAACTGCAGAGAGCCGGTGGTCGGTGTGAACCGGTGTTTCAAAAATGCGGAGCACTCCGGAGTTGTTGCGCTGAACCTTTCATTAGGCGCAGACGGTTTAATACCGTTATCATTGGGTCTACTGACCATGGAGGCATCGTGCTTACAGCACGGTGTAAACTAGGGTGGCACCACGAAGTGAAAACTCTCGTCCCTTACGTATATTTGACGTATGAGGATTGGGAGTTTTTTTGGAATGTGTGCTATTTTCATTAAAATAGACAATCATTTGAGGAGGAAACCATCATGTTTAAAGTACTTATCTCGGATCCTATCAGCGATCAGGGAATCCAGCTGCTGCATGACGCTTCGGATGTCCAGGTAGACAAACAAACAGGACTGAGCGAAGATGAACTGTGTGCCATCATTGGCGAATACGATGCATTGCTCGTAAGAAGCCAAACGAAAGTAACCCGTCGTGTCATGGAAGCCGGCACGAAACTGAAAGCTGTTGGACGGGCTGGTGTCGGTGTAGATAATATCGACCTGGAAGCCGCAACAGAACGAGGCATTGTCGTTATTAACGCTCCAGACGGCAACACGATCTCGACATGCGAGCATACTTTTGCGATGCTGATGTCCTTAGCCCGCAACATTCCACAAGCTTATAAGAAAACCGTCGGCGGCGAATGGGACCGCAAATCGTTCCTCGGCGTCGAGCTGCGGAACAAAGTGCTTGGTATCGTTGGAATGGGCCGAATCGGCAGCGAGGTTGCACAGCGTGCGAAAGCGTTCGGCATGGAAGTGATCGGTTATGATCCTTTTATGACAGAAGAAAGAGCAGAAAAGCTTGGTGTGAAAGCAGGCAGTGTAGACGATATTGTGACACAAGCAGATTTCATCACGGTCCATACACCGCTGACCAATGAAACGAGACATATGATTGGCAAAGAACAATTTGCCAAAATGAAGAAAGGTGCTCGCATCATTAACTGCGCTCGCGGCGGTATTGTCGATGAGAACGCCCTAATGGACGCGATCAATGCAGGCGTCGTTGCTGGAGCAGCATTCGACGTTTTTGAAGAAGAACCGCCTACGTCAGAGCATCCATTCTTAAATCATCCGAAAGTCATCGTGACACCGCATCTGGGGGCTTCCACAGTAGAGGCTCAAGAAAATGTGGCCATTGACGTATCCGAGCAGCTTCTGCATATTTTACGGAACGAACCGTTTAAGAATGCGGTCAACATGCCTGCTGTACCTGGAGACGTGCTTAAAAAGCTTCAGCCTTACTTTGTCGTCAGCGAGAAAATGGGAAGCTTCTTAGCACAAATTACTGAAGGCGCACTGCAGGAAATTCAAATTAATTTCTCCGGTGAACTAACCGATGTGGACACATCCACACTGGTTCGCTACATTTTAAAAGGTGTATTATCCTACCATCTCGGTTCGGATGTCAATCTCGTCAATGCAAACCATTTGGCGAAATCGAGAGATGTTCATATCGTTAGACAGAAATCCTCGGCGACAAAAGGCTTTACGAACCTGATTACTTTAACACTCAAAACGAATAAAGAAGAACGCTCGATTGCCGGTACACTGCTCAATGGGTACGGTGCCAGAATTGTCGCGATTGACAAATATCCCGTCGATATCGAGCCAAGCGGCACATTGATTCTCGTTTCCCATAACGATAAGCCTGGTATGATCGGCCGTCTTGGTACGGTGCTCGGCAACAACGATGTCAATATCGCGACCATGCAGGTCGGTCGTAAAATTATTGGCGGGGCCGCCATTATGGCACTCAATGTGGACAAGCACGTTCCTAAGGAAGTATTGGACGAGCTTAGCGCTTTACCGGAAATGAAAACGGTCAAAGAAGTGATCCTGTAATAAACGATGCGAGCGGACAAGGAGTGGATGATGTTCATCTGCTCCTTTCTCTTGTGCAATCGCGTATGATGACAGCCCGCTCTTACATATACTTACTACTATGAAACGGAGGTGTCGGCTTTGTCCTATGTACTGCTGCTGTTGACCGGCTTTGTTTCTGCCGTATTTGGAAGCATCGTAGGTCTAGGCGGAGGCATCATTATCGTTCCAATGCTGATCTATTTTGGCGAATATATGCTTGGTGAAAGCATCAGCACTTCCGTCGCGGTAGGTACATCTTTAACGGTGTTGATCGTTACGGCACTAGCTTCGTCTGTCAGCTATCACAAACAAAAGCGGATCGATATGAAGTCTGCCTGGCTATTCTTCGCGGCGAGCGGTCCGGCCACGATCGTTGGTGCTTCTCTGACCGACTTATTTAACCCCGATACCTTTGAACTCGCCTTCGGTATATTCATGCTATTAATGGCCATTCTGCTCATTGCTAGAGCCTATATGAAGCCCTTAAATATCCAATGGGGAATTCGCCGCACATTCACAGACCAAAAGGGAACGACTTATGAATATGGTTACGGAAGGGTTTCGGCTCTCATCGTGGGTTTCTTTGTAGGGTTCGTATCCGGTTTGTTCGGTATTGGGGGAGGATCCTTATTCGTTCCTGCGATGGTGCTCCTATTTGGTTATCCTCCCCATGTTGCAACGGCGACTTCCATGTTTGTCATTTTCTTATCCTCTCTTATGGGCAGCACTGCGCATTGGGTACAAGGCAACATTCACCTGATCGCAGCACTACTGCTTGCGCCTGGCGCTTGGTTGGGGGGAAAGACAGGAGCCTGGATTACGATGAAAATGAGCAGCGAGGTACTGCTGTGGGTTCTTCGAGTGACCTTCGTCGTCGTCGCGTTTCGAATGATTTTCTCCGGCATAACTGGTTAATTGTTCCACGGAGAACAAGATTTCCTTCTCTTTTTCATCAAAAAAGGCGAAAACTTAAGTTTTCGCCTTCTCTCTTTTTCGGGAACGACACGGAATCGTGATAGAAAATGTCGTACCTTCTCCTGTAGTGCTCTGGACTTGAATTTGACCGTCATGCGAATCAATAATGTTTTTGACAATAGCCAATCCTAAACCGGTTCCACTGTTCTTGCCTCTCGTTCTTGCTTTATCCGCCTTATAGAATCGCTCGAAGATGTAGGCCAAATCCTCTTTTGGAATTCCAGCCCCTTGATCCTCCACCTCAATGAGCACAGCTTTTTCTTGCTGAAGCTCCGAAAGGCTTGCTCGGACAAAGATTTGCTTTCCTTCTTGCGTGTGGCGAAGCGCATTATCTACCAAATTCGTCAGCACCTGCTCCAGCCGATCCTCATCCGCGCATTCCAGCAGCAAATCATCCTCTGCTGTGCCCGATAGCTCGATACCTCGTTCCTTCGCATAGACGGAAAATTTGCGTACCGTCCGCGCAACGATTTCCTGTACATGAACAGTTTCGCAGCTCATTTCGAAGTTCCCCGTCTCCATACGAGCCAAGTCGAGCAGGTTTTTCACCAATCGCCCCATCCGCATCGATTCGTCATTGATAACCTGGGCAAGCTCCTTGCGCTCCTCATAAGAACCTGCAATATCGTCCAGCAGTGCTTCGCTGTATCCCTGCAGCATGGCAAGCGGAGTCCGAAGTTCATGAGAGACGTTCGCCACAAAATCCTCACGCAGTTTATCCAGTTTCTCCTCTTCGGTGATATCCCGAAGCACTGCAACCGCACCGCGGATGACTTCATTCGAATATAAGGGTGTCATCACGACAGAAAAAACATCATTCTGCACATAAATCTTGGAGGTCATTTCCCTGCTCTCCGTCAGCACACTCTCAAACAGCGCACGCAGCGGTTCAGGGGTATGACCTTCCTCATCGTCCCAAGCGATGCTGCGCCACTCTTGTACTAAGCGATCGCCCTGAGGATTCGTCATCATAATCCCCCCGTCTGCATCCAGTGTTATCACCGCGTCAGACATACTGCGCAGAATGGAACCAAGATGCTCTTTTTCGTGACGGAGATCCTTAATCGTTTGCTTCAATCGTTCCGACATTTGATTGAATGAATTCGCCAGATCTCCAAGCTCATCCCTTGACCGGATCAGTACGCGCGTTTCATAGTCGCCTTCCGTAATCTTATTCGCCGCTTTTTTCAATTCGATCAGGGGCTGCGTAATTTTGGTCGATAAGAAAAAAGCAAAAAAAGTAGTAAGCAGAAAACCGATAATGCAAATATAGATAAACAGTCGCTTTACATCACCGGCATTCGTAAAAGCAATATCGATATATTCCAGCAGGAATAAGCCGAGGATCATCAGGACGACCGCCACCATGACATTGATCGTCATCCACAGCTTACCTACAATGCTTCTCCAAAGCATTTTCACTTAGCCACCTCGAGCTTGTACCCTACACCCCATACGGTCGTAATCATCGCCGCAGCTTCCGGAGAAACGCGATTCAGCTTTTCACGTAGTCTTTTCACGTGGGTGTCGACCGTGCGAAGATCGCCGAAAAACTCATAGTTCCAAACATCTTTTAGAAGCTCTTCACGCGAGAAAACTTTATCCGGCGATACAGCCAAATAATGCAGAAGCTCATACTCCTTTGGAGTTAAGCTGATTTCTACCCCTCCGGCGGTAACACGATGCGCGTCGTGCTCAATGATGAGATGAGGGAACACAATGTTATTGCTGGCTCTTCCTTCCTTAGAAAGGTAAGCCGTCGCAGACGAACGTCTTAAGATCGCCCGAACACGGTAAATCACTTCTCTAGGGCTGAAAGGCTTAACGACATAATCATCTGCCCCGGCTTCAAAACCCTGGACTCGATTCACTTCTTCTCCTTTAGCCGTAAGCATAATGATCGGAGTCGATTTGTGAGTGCGCAGTCTTGCGCAAACTTCCGTTCCGTCAATGCCCGGAAGCATGACATCAAGCAGAATCAATTCATAATCCTTATCGATGGCCTTTTTCAAAGCGGTCTCTCCGTCTTCCGCCTCTTCAATCGCATATCCTTCTTTTTCCAAATACATGCGGAGCAAGCGGCGAATGCGTTCCTCATCATCTACAATCAAAATCGTTTGATTATCCGACATTCCATCTCAATCCCTTCAAGCCAAACTAATTTTATTATAACATGAATCCATTTCATAATCCCTTTAGCTGCTTTAATCAGACTACATGTTGTATCGAACGATTTAATCGATCATTTGTAGTTACACAGTGGGATGTTATTCATTTATGAAATTGATTCGCAATGGTTAAACGCCAGAGTATGAATGAAGACCCGCAATCACCAGATTTACACCGATTAATGTAAACATCACAATGACGAAACCAATGACGGCGAGCCATGAAGACGGTTTGCCCTGCCATCCTCGGGATAATCTGAAGTGCAAGTATGCGCTGTAGAACAGCCATGTAATTAAAGCCCAGGTCTCTTTTGGATCGAAGCCCCAGAATCTTCCCCAAGCATAATGTGCCCAAATCATTGCAAAAATCAGCCCGCCCAGCGTAAAGATGGGAAAGCCAATTGCGATGGCTCGATAGCTGATTTCATTCAAATCTTCTGGATCCAAATCCTTCAAATACGGCTGAATCGCAGCACCCAAAGGCTTGCGTGTGATCAGCCTGAACATACCGTACAGGATGAGACCTAATAAAATGGACCAGATCACGGTATTGAGCTTTCTTCCCGCGTTGACACCTTTCAGCCAGCTTGGGGCCTCGAATAATGGCTCCGAAATGATGAACGTATCCATCTGCTGCAGCTGTGCATCATTCGGCTGTACGATAGGCGGAAGCGTATAGCGAATCGTCGTTTCCACCGCTTCCTCCTGCTTTGTGAAGACCGCTTCATAGCCTGCTCCACTAAAGGACAAGCTGCTGGCAATGAATCCGATCAACATGCACACCGTCAAAAGCGTAAATTCAAGTGCTCTTTGCTCCCGCTTCGCTTTCTTATCGGTAGAACCGTATCGTACGGTGCGAAGCAAATACATCAATCCGCCCGCAAAACCAATGGCGAAGAAGGCCTCGCCAGCCGCAGCTGTGGAAACATGAAGCCCAAGCAGCCATCTTTTATCGCCTTTCTCCAGTGCGGGCTGAAGCGGTACCGGATCCCATGGAAATACAGCAGCGTATCCGAGTACAATAATGGCAAGCGGCATAACGATCATTCCAAGCATCGGTGTACGATAAATCAAAAAGATCACGCTGTATGCTATGACCGTCATCAATGCTAAGAAGGTCATAAATTCAAATAAATTAGAGACGGGAACATGTCCAATATGAATCCATCGTGTAATATAGAATACTAAATGCCCCGCTAAGCCCAGCGTGGAGATGGTAAAGCCGATCCATCCCCACTTTTTCTGATGCATCTCGGGAACACGATTTCTCCATGTTTTCCCGATCACTGCAACCATATAAGCGATAAACGCTGCCGTATACAAGAGCAATGCGACAATTAGCGCCGCATTACTCCATTCCAGTAAAGTCATGATTTGTTCACCTCATTCGCAAGAGCTTTCGGATCGACCGAAACTCCTGTCTTTTTCAACGCATCTGCGATTTCTTTACGTAACCCGAACCAGTTCTTGTTCGTGTGTGCTCCTAAGGAAAGCTGATTTCCATCCAGACGAAGCCATATTCTTCGATGCTGCCAGTAGAAGCCCATGACGAGACCGATCATACTAATCGCAGCCCCAACCCAAATATACGGCATCGCTTTGTCCTTTCGAAGATTCAAAAAGGCGCTGTATTCCGATAATTGAACGTCCTCATCCGATCCAATGGCGAATTCAAAGCTGCCTTGGTTCGGCTGCGTCAAATCAATTTGGTCGCCGCCCAGCAGCGTCATTACGCCCATCATCGGAATGAACATATATCGTTCCCCTTCCTCGGGCAAGTCTGGGCCTGTGATCTGCACGATAAAGGCTGGATTGATCGGATCTCTAGAATTCGTTGCCGGCTTCCCTTCGCGAATCGTGAGCTCCGGGAAATAATCCTCAATAAATATCGAATAGCCCCCCACCTCGTACGAGGCTGACGGATTCTTCATATCGAGCTGAAACTGGCCGACAGCTTCTCCACTGCCCATATGCTTTAACGTAATATTCATTGACAGCAGCTGCGTGGAACGCTCGTAGTCCACCAAATATACAAGTAAATCCTCATGCTGCAGCGGATAGTTAACTTCAATCTCATGGCGTTTCACTTCCTCGAGCTTAGGCTCGACTGAATTGCAGTTATCGGTACATTGATACAAAACCGCATCCACCCGGTACGTCTTCGCTATCGTTTGGCCTTTATCCAGCATCGATTGAGGAATCTCATCAGGATTATAAAATTCTACGGTGAATTTCTCATTTTTAAGAAAATAGGCCGTATCCCCAAGTCGTACCGTATCGTGTTCCAATGACCATACGTATGAGTCCATATGCCACCCTGGCAAGCTTCGAGCCAGCACCGCGAGTAAGAAAACAATCAAGCCGATATGATTAATATAAGGCCCCCAACGGCTAAATCGGTTTTTCTCAGCAAGTAGAGCACCGTCTTCCATATGTACACGGTAACGCTTCTTTTTCAGCTGCTTGCTGAATTGATCAAGCCATCCTCTTTCCGCTTGTCCTTTTTCGGCAGGGACTTCTCCTTGAAATACGACTTTTTGGCGCAAAATAAACTGCGGATGCTTGCGAAGCTTCTGCTTACTAAGCGCTCTGTACAGCGGCAGTACCCGATCCAGACTGCAGATGACGAGAGAAGCGCCAATCATGGCCAGCAGTCCTCTAAACCACCACGATTCATAGGAATGTGTAATCCCTAAGTAATATGCAACCTTACCGAACCAGCCATATTCTTTTTCATAGAACGCCAAAAAATCGACTTCGCCAATAAAGCTGTCTTCCTGCTGAAAGAACGTTCCCGGTATCGAGACAATGAACGTGATCAAAATTAAATAAACCGCTACTTTGACCGATGAGAAAAAGCTCCATATTCGGTCTATCCACGATTTCTTTGTTTTTTGAGAACGGCGGGCGACCCCGTCATATCGCATCTCCAGAGGCGCAGTATCATTGGTATCCTGCAGCGGCTTGCCGCAAGATTCACAGAGTACGGTACCGTGATGATTCTGGTGGCCGCACTCGCATTTCGTATTTTCCACCTTCGTGTCCCCCCTTGCCTATTTCACCGGAATATCCATGATGCGGCTAAGATGAGACTTCATATCCAGTTCCTTCATTTCTCCGATCTTCTCAGACGAAAGAATACCGTCTGCATCAATAAAGAAGGTGGTAGGATAAGATACCACACCGTAACGCTTGCGAATGGTGCTGCCTGGATCAAGCAAAATCGGGAAGGATACGCCGACTTGTTCTGCGAATTTTTGAACGCGAAGCTTCGGCTCATCTAAATTCACACCAATCACCACGAGACCGTCATCTTTATATTCTTCATAGTACTTTTGAATAAGCGGCATTTCTCTGACACATGGCTCACAGAATGTTCCCCAAAAATTAATAACGACAGGATGCCCTCGAAACTGCTCTAAGTCCATGGCCGTTCCATCCAAGGATTCCAGCTCAAATAGAGGGACCGACTTGCCTGCCTCCGGGAGCGGTTCCTTTTCCTCAAACAGCCCGGATGCAATCGTGTAGCCTCCAAGCAGTACAAACAATGCCAAAATGACAATTTGAACGGTTCTTCTGTTTTTCATCGTTTTCGACCACCCGCAATAAAAATCTCAAAAAGCCTATAATGGTGATCCACAATTTGAAGTGGATCACCTATCATTATAGGTGAAGAACGATGCGCGGTCTAAATTTCTTTGTGAACTTTATGTGACCTTAACGCTAAATCCTTCAGTTCCTTCACTTCCTCTTTCGACAAGTGGCGGAATTTACCGCGACTTACGCCGTGCAGAGTCAAGAAGCCAAACTGCACTCTCCTTAATTTCTCCACCGGCGTATGTATCGCCTCGAACATTCGGCGAACCTGCCGATTTCGTCCTTCATGGATGGTGACAGAAATCACGGAAATGTTCTTCTCCGGATCGACATCATGATACTCGACTTCCGCAGGTGCCGTTATCCCATCGTCCAGTTTTACGCCATTACGAAGCTTCTCCAATAAATCTCCGTGCGGAACCCCTTTTACCGTGGCAAAATAGGTTTTCGGGATCTCATGCTTCGGATGTGTCAATAAATTCGCAAACTCCCCATCATTCGTTAACAGCAGCAGTCCTTCGGTATCGTAATCCAATCGACCTACAGGGAATACGCGCTGCTTCACATCCTTCAGAAAGTCGGTCACAACTTTGCGCCCTTCCGGATCTTTGACACTGCTGATCACGCCCTTAGGCTTATGAAACAGCAAATACACGTTTTCTTCCTTGCGAATCGGTTTACCATCTACCGTAATTTCATCCGTGGTCGGGTCTACTTTCGTACCCAGCTCCGTCACAATCTCATCGTTGACTGTGACACGGCCCGCGGCAATAATCTCTTCACATTTTCGGCGGGATGCGATCCCGGCTTGCGCCAATATTTTTTGCAAACGCTCCATTGAAGTTCACCTCAAACCTTATCATAGCGATTGTGAATGCAAAGTACAAGGTGATCGGGGATAGAGGCTCATTTTATCCGCAAAAACAAGAAAAAATCCACGAGGCGAAAGCCGTCATGGATTAGATGATCAACGATGTATGAATTGGAGGGCTTGCAAGCAGCCTTCAAGTTAATGCGCCAAACACGATCAAGCAAACGATGATCGACGAGATAAAGCCCACTAGATCAGCGAATAAGCCAACCTTCAAAGCATATCTCGTTTTGCGAATTCCGATCGCTCCGAAATAAACCGTCAGCACATACAAAGTCGTATCCGAGCTGCCTTGAATCGTCGAAGCAATTCGACCTATAAGCGAATCTGGACCATGCTCTTTCATTAGATCAGTGGCGTACGCCAGAGCACCGGACCCCGTAATGGAACGAAGAATGGACAGCGGCAGCACTTCACTTGGGACTCCGATTCGGCTCAGCAGCGGCTCTAGCCATCCAAGCAGCAGATCCATTGCTCCGGAAGCACGGAACACGCTGATCGCTACCATCATGCCCACAAGGTGAGGGATGATTTTGATGGCGGTATCGAATCCTCCCTTCGCTCCATCTACGAAGGCTTCATAAACTGGAATTTTTCGATAGTAGGCAAATAAAGGTATAAGCACGATGATGACAGGGATCGCCCAAATCGATATGGTGTTGATCACATTATACAACCTCGATCACTCCTTGATATGCGGACGGATCCTGCTCGTTTTTTGATACCATTTATCTAATAAAATCGCTGCCAAAGTGGAAATCATGGTGGCAATGATCGTCGTCCCTACGATTTCCGCAGGATTGGCTGATCCGAAATTCATTCTTATGGCAATCACGGTCGTCGGAATGATCGTTATGCTGGAAGTGTTAATCGCGAGCAGGGTGCACATAGCCGGCGTGGCTGTATCTTTATCCGGATTCAGCTTCTGCAGCTCCTGCATCGCTTTTATACCCATTGGAGTCGCTGCATTGCCCAACCCCAATATGTTGGCGCTCATATTGGACATAATGTATCCTAATGCCGGATGATCCTTAGGAACCGTTGGGAACAGTACTCTCACGACAGGACGCAAAAGACGCGTTAAGGCGTTCAGAAGCCCGGAATCTTCCGCCAGCTTCATCATTCCCATCCAAAAAACGAGAATGCTGATCAATCCGAACGACACCGTGACCCCTGTCTTCGCCCCGTCGAACACTGCCGCTGTCACAGCCTCCATTCTCCCGTTGAATGCCGCAACGACAAAGCCAACGACGATAAAAAACAACCAAATGACGTTAACCATGGTTTCCCCCCCGATCCCCTGACTAACCAATGGTGCCCGTAAACAAGGTTTTCACCAGCCTAGACAAAGTGTCCTTGAAGCTATCATCCTCAGATGAGGTGTTTGTCGCTTGCGTTCCTGCTTCGATACGAGGGTCCCCCTGGCTGTAAAGAGGAATTGTTCCAAGCAGCTGGTCTTTGAGATAAAAACGGATGGTTCCCCTATCCCCAAGCCGATAATCCACACTTTTGGGTTCCGTACTTGTCGTTTCATATCGAAGCTCGGACATTTCGCTTTCATGAAGCGGATAAACAAGGGTTCTCCCTGCAACAAGTCCTTCTTGCCCCGGAATCGCTTGGCCGGATTTCATAATTTCCTTCAGCGGATAATGCTTGAAACCATAATCCAGCAAGTTCGAATGGTCAACCCAATCATTCGGATCATTCAGTGTCACAACAGCGAGCTGCTGATTGCCGCGTGTTGCCGAGGACACGAGGCATCGACCCGCCTTTTTCGTATAGCCTGTCTTCACGCCGTCTGCCCCTTCGTACATGGACAGCATCTTGTTCTTGTTGCGCCATACGTGATCCCAATCCTCGAAAGGATTCGGTACCTTCTTATATTTCGTACCGACGATCTCCTGGAAGGTATCGTTCTTCAGTGCATATGCGGTCAGCTTCGCCATATCCTCCGCAGTGGAATAATGCCCCTCAGAATCGAGTCCATGGGGATTCATAAAATGGCTGTTTGCCATACCGATCTCCTGTGCTTTCTTGTTCATTAAGTATGCGAAGCCTTCAACGGACCCGCCCACATGCTCAGCAATGGCAACCGCTGCGTCATTACCGGAACGAAGCATGAGGCCGTACAGTAAATGTTCCAAATTCATCTCTTCGCCAAGCTTCAAATAGATCGATGACCCTTCTTCACCGAAGGCGTTCCGACTAACCTTCACCTTATCCGCTAAATTCCCTTCCTCAATCGCGACGATGGCGGTCATGATCTTCGTCAGGCTCGCAATGCGCATTTTTTGATGGCCGTTATGCGAGTATATGATTCGACCTGATTGTACATCGATCAGTGCTGCAGCCTGCGCGCTGGTGCCAACAGTCGGCGGCTTTGCATAGATTGATGATGTAGACAGCAGTAATATACACAGCACTGTGAATATCATTTTTAGACTCAGTCTTTTTTCTGCGAATTCCATAGTGACCTCCTGCCGGGTAAGATAGCTTGTATTTTGTTACATATATATGCTTATCCCAATAAAATATTATTCATGTTCTGAACAAGCTGTTATTCTTTTCCAAACATGCAGCCCAACTAAAAAGTGGACAAGAACAAAAAAAGAGAAAAATCACATGGTCATGAAACCAACGATTTCCCTCTTTTCGCTAAAATAGATTTTATTCATATCGAAGACAGTTGCTCCATACTACTCACGCGATCTAAATGCTGTCGGCGGGCTGCCGAACCACTCCTTGAACTTCTTGGAGAAATAGAGAGCATCGGTAAAACCGACGGAGCTGGCCACCTCCTGCACGGTGAGCGGCTGCGACAGGAGACGTTTGGCATGCTCCATCCGTACTTTCAACAAATACTGTACAGGAGATATGCCCATTTGCTTGCTGAACACTTTGGACAAATACGTTCGGTGATACCCCATTTCTTCCGCCAGCTCCTCTACGGTAACCGGTCTAGCGTACTGTACATTGAGCCACTGCACGGCCTTTTGGACCAATAGAGAGGCTTGATCTACATCGGTCGCTCTCTTCTTGTCCGCCGTGGCAGAATGGAATTCTGCGAGCGCCATGCGGAACAATCCGCCTGCCTTCATGTCACAGTAAGGCTCGCCTTCCTTGCAGACTCTCTCCATCTCTTTAAAGATCGACCAGAGCGGTGTGATCGGACAATTGCGAACAACGGGCTTCTCCGGGTGAATCCCCATTCGGCTTAATATCGCGGCTGCTGCATGGCCTCTAAATGCTGCCCACCTGTATTCCAGTGGATCCTTCTCATCCGATTCATAGGAGACCAGATTTCCGGGGGCGATAAAGAATGCATCGCCTGGACGCAGCTCGAACGTTTTACCTAAACAGGTGAATTTGCCTTTTCCGGCATATACAATGTGAACCAACCCGTAAGAAAGAACCTGCGGACCAACCTTATGACCGCACGCAGTAGACTCATAGCCGGAAAAAAGAACGGCGAGCTCTCCTTCTTCCGGGAAGGGATTGACACCAACAGAATAGGTTGACACAGGCATGATCTGCACCCTCTCCCATTTCAAACTACAAATTTCCATATACTGATTGTTTCTCTCCATATGCAAGCACAGCCATGATCGACTAATCTATGAGTAATATTTTTGCGGTTTGCTGTTATATGTATCGATGTGATCTGTCATCTGCGTAATTTCCCGCAGCGAACTGCCCAAATTATTTCATAGGTAAAGGAGAATCGTCAACCATGTCAAAAATTACATTTATCGGAGCAGGAAGTACCGTGTTTGCCAAAAATATTTTAGGGGATACGATGCTGACCCCAGCATTGCAGGATTTCGAATTGGCGCTCTACGATATTGATGCCGAACGTTTGCAGGATTCAGATCGGATGCTGAAAAATCTTAAGCAAACAACCGGCAGCAGCTGCCGTATTACATCATACCGCGACCGCCGCGAAGCACTGAAAGGAGCCAAATACGTCATCAACGCCATTCAGGTCGGCGGGTACGATCCGTGTACGATTACTGATTTTGAAGTGCCTAAGCGGTATGGTTTGAGGCAAACGATCGCGGATACGGTAGGCATTGGCGGGATATTCCGAAACTTGAGGACGATTCATGTAATGCTGGATGTCGCTCGAGATATGCGGGAGGTATGTCCAGATGCGCTGTTTTTGAACTACACCAACCCTATGGCGGTACTCACGAATGTGATGAATACGTACGGCGGAATTAATACGGTCGGTCTATGCCACAGCGTCCAGGCCTGTGTGCCGCGGCTGTTTCAAATGTTGGAAATGGACGATACGGGAGTGCAGTGGAAAATTGCCGGTATCAATCATATGGCTTGGCTGCTTGAGGTGACGAAGGATGGCAAGGACCTCTACCCCGAAATCAAGCGCAGAGCGAAGGAGAAACAAAAGGAAAAGCATCATGATATGGTCCGCTTCGAAATGATGCTGAAATTTGGATATTACATCACGGAATCGTCCGAGCATAATGCCGAATATCATCCGTATTTTATTAAGCGTACTTATCCTGAGCTGATTGAACGCTTTAATATTCCTCTGGATGAATATCCAAGACGATGTGTGAACCAAATCGAGGGGTGGAAAAAGCTGAGAGACAGCCTCGTCCATGATGAGCAAATTCAGCACCAGCGGACAGGAGAGTATGCGTCCTACATTATGGAGGCCATTGAAACGGATTCTCCTTTCAAAATCGGCGGCAATGTGATGAATACCGGACTCATTACCAATCTGCCCAACGAGGCTTGTGTCGAGGTTCCATGTCTCGTTGATGCCAGCGGTATCCAGCCCGTTCATATCGGCAATCTGCCGCCGCAGTGTGCAGCGCTCAACCGCACCAACATAAATACACAGCTGTTGACGATCGAAGCAGCCATCACAGGCAAGAAAGAACATATATATCACGCCGCTATGCTGGATCCGCATACGTCCGCAGAGCTTTCGTTAGACGACATTACGTCCTTGTGTGATGACTTGATCGAAGCCCATGGCGATTGGCTTCCGAAGTTCCAATAATCCAATTGCAAAAAAAGATCGCCTCCCAGCGATGTGCGGGATGGCGATCTTTTTTACTTACCTAATGACTTCAATTTTAGACAATATAGTTCGGATCCGTTTGGGTGTTGTTGTTGTTCATTCGATTTTTCATCATGCCTTGAATACGTTCAAATACATTGGGAGCAGAATCGATCAACTTCTCAAAAATGTGGGTTTGGTTATCAAGCGGAACGACTTTAACTCCGCTGTGCCCCACAACCAGAAAGGCAATCGGAGTAATGGATACGCCTCCGCCGCTGCCGCCTCCGAACGGCATCGATGCAGCTTGCTGGTTAGATCCTTCACCGAAGGAAAGATGCTGGTCTTTATCCACAATATAATCGCTTCCGCCTGCTGCAAATCCGAATCCCACCTTGGAAATCGGCATGATCACACTGCCGTCCGGCGTTTCCACTGGATCGCCGACAATCGTGTTCACATCGACCATTTCCTTAATGTTTTCCATTGCTGTCTGCATCAGGCCTTGAATCGGATGTTCATTCATACGTATCCTCCTTCATCCATCTTGGGCTGAGCATATCATAATGAATATAGCTGCATTTGTTATGATGCCCACAGCGCCAAAGACTATAATCCCTGCGGTCGTCCCACATATAACCAATACAGCTTTAGGACGAGAGACGATGTCTGACGGTGCGGATCCAGTATCTCAGCCCGTCCTTCGTTTTGATGATTCTGCGCAGTAAATGAATCATAGCTACAACCGCATGAAACGTACGAATTCTAAATCTTGCCTCTCCCTCCAGCACCAATGCCGTTTGGTTGTATAACGGTTCTACATCCAGCATAGGGAATGCCTTCATGCTAAGCCTGCTGGATAGAAAACCGATGAACCAGCTTTTAATTCCCCAGACAATCCCTACGCTAACGCCTGTATAAGCTGCGTCTCCGACACCGAGCTTTGTTTTCCAGCGCAATTGGACGCATTTCACATGCTTCATGGTGTCTTTACTCCAATCCATCATCCCGTATGTATGCTTTAACAGAGCCTTAGCACGATCCACAATCTCCATCACTTTGTGAAAACCGACTTCCCAATCCCACTCCTTTTTATTTTGATTCATCACATTATTTGTCGAGGTTCCCGTTTTAAACTCGACACCTTCCAGCCCTTTGAACTGGATCACAGGGAGCTCGAGGCTATATTTGAACAATCCGAACAGAGCGGACAATTCTACGATGAATCGATCGTTTTCTTGCCGCCGTTTATACTGCACATGGATATGAATATGGAGAAACATCACTATGAGTATGACCAATAACAGTATACTAAGCGTTACCCACAGCCAAAGCATTGTCGTCACATCCTTGTCACGGATAATAGAACGGTGCCGCATCGTTTCACATAAAAAAAAGACCAGGCCGGCAACTTCGGTCTGGTCTAGTATCACACATCCCACTACAAATCATTCGGTTCAATCTTCGACTTCGTCGAGCGTGATCTGCTTCGCGTCAAGCTTTTCGAACAGCATACGGGTTTCCTGCTCCAAATCCTCTGCCGACATAGCCATCCCGGTGCTCGGCAGCTCGTCAATATGATTCAAGCCGAAATAATCTAAAAATTGTTTCGTTGTGCCGTACAAAATCGGACGGCCGATGGCCTCCGCTCTTGCCACTTCACAGATCAATTCCTTTGCAACAAGGGTATGGATGGCCCGGTCCGATTTCACACCTCGGATTTCTTCAATGTCAACGCGTGTAATCGGCTGGCGATAGGCAACGATTGCAAGTGTTTCTAGCGCGGCCTGGGATAGAGTCCCTCTCGTCGGCGTATGCGCCAATCGTTGAAAATAGACAGCATGAGAAGGTAGTGTCGTTAATTCATATGCACCTGCGATTTCAAGAATTTGAATGCCTCTTTGCTGTGCTTTATAATCTTCCTTCATTTGCTGCAGCAGCTTGACAACCAATGCCGGATCGACTTCCAAGACTTCAGCAATTTGCTTGGCTTCCAGCCCTTCGTCTCCTACGGCAAACAGAAGCCCCTCAATAACTGATTTCATCTGTGCTTGATCCATCCCGGTAATCCCCCACCCTTAATTCAATCACAATATCCTCAAACAAACGGTGCTGATAGCACCGCACTTTCTTCATTTTCATCAGCTCCAAAATAGCCAAAAACGACACAACCAGTTGTTCTCTGGTCCCGTCTTCCTCGATGAGCTTGCTGAACAGCAGCTTATGCTCCGCCTGCTCCTCCAACAGCCCGATCACTTCATGAATTCGATCCTTGACCGAAATTTCATCGCGCCTAATTTTCGCCACAGAAGTGCGGTTCACGGCTTTTTTAAGCGCCTTTTGAAAGGCTACCATCAAGTCTGCGACATGCAATCCCTTTACAGGATTCTCGGCAATTTCGGGCACGAATGGGGTCAAATCCATGGGCTCCTTAGAGTAAATGAGCGATCTTGCCAATTCTTTATCTCGTAAATGCTCAGCAATGTCTTTATACTTTTTGTATTCAATCAGCTTTTCAACAAGCTCTGCCCTCGGATCCAGCTCTTCTTCCATGTCCTCCAGCTCCAAGTCAATCACAGGAGGCTTAGGAAGCAGCATTTTGCTTTTGATTAACAAAAGCGTGGCTGCCATGACGAGGAATTCACTGGTTGGCTCCAGATCGAGCTCCTGCATGCTGTGAATGTAATCCAAGTATTGCTCTGTAATGACCGTGATCGGAATATCGTATATATCTACTTCCGCCTGATCGATTAAATGAAGGAGAAGGTCCAAAGGACCTTCGAACGCTTCAAGTTTGTAGTGGATGCCCATACCATTTATCCTTCAAATTGTTGAATAAGATTGGCCATTTCAATCGCCGTACAAGCTGCTTCCCAGCCCTTATTGCCTGCTTTCGTGCCGGCACGCTCAATCGCCTGCTCAATAGAATCCACGGTCAATACTCCGAATACGCAAGGAACGCCAGTAGATAGTCCTGCCTGCGCAACACCTTTGGCCGCTTCATTGCACACATAATCGAAATGAGGTGTGGACCCGCGGATAACAGCTCCTAACGTGATTACTGCATCATATTTACCGGATTTCGCCATTTTTTGCGCAACCAAAGGAATTTCAAAAGCGCCTGGAACCCATGCGACTTCTACTTCTTCATCCAATGCTCCGTGTCTCTTGAACGCATCGAGGGCGCCGGACAGCAGCTTGCCGGAAATAAATTCATTGAACCTGCCTACCACAACGCCGTATTTCAAGCCTTTCGATACTAATTGTCCCTCGAATACTTTAACCATGTAAAAAGCTCCTTCCGAATGTACAAAATCGATTCGATTTATTTTTGATTATTGCTGAAAAAAAGCATATGTCCCAATTTTTCTTGCTTTGTATGCAAATATCGACTATTATTTTCATTTTCCTGCATTTGCAATGGTACTCTTTCTACAACCTCCAGCCCGTATCCTTCCAATCCTTTAATTTTTCTTGGATTGTTCGTCAGCAATTTCATTTTACGGACTCCAATATCTTTTAAGATTTGCGCACCGATGCCATATTCGCGCAGGTCCGGTGCGAACCCCAGCTTCTGATTCGCTTCGACTGTATCATAGCCTTGTTCTTGAAGAACGTACGCTTTCAGTTTATTAATGAGGCCGATGCCGCGTCCTTCCTGACGCATATACAGCAATACTCCTTGGCCGGCTTCGTTGATTTGTTTTAACGCTGCTGCAAGCTGCGGTCCGCAGTCGCATCTTTGCGAATGAAAGACGTCCCCGGTTAGGCATTCGGAATGTACCCGGACTAACGTCGGCAGATCGCCTGTAATCTCTCCCTTGACCAAAGCGACATGCTCCTTTTGATCGACTTCATTGGTATAGGCGATCGCGGTGAACTCGCCAAAGTCGGTTGGAAGATTGACCTCGACTTCACGTTTTACGAGTTTTTCCTTCTCGTTTCTGTATTTAATCAGGTCTCGAATCGAAATCAGCTTTAGTTGATGTTTTTGGGCCATTTCACGTAAATCCGGCAAACGCGCCATGGAGCCGTCTTCTTTAATAATCTCACAAATGACGGCCGCTGGATAGGATCCGCACATTTTGGCGAGATCAACGGCTGCCTCCGTATGCCCCGCCCGGCGAAGAACTCCGCCTTTCTTGGCGATCAAAGGAAAAATATGGCCGGGTCTGCGAAAATCGCGCGGCTTCGTCTCCGGTGAAATGAGCGCACGGACGGTCATTGAACGTTCATGTGCGGAAATCCCCGTCGTCGTCTGAATATGATCCACCGAAATCGTAAAAGCTGTCCCATGATAGTCTGTATTATGAGTCACCATGGGCGGCAGATTGAGCTCCATAGCCCGTTCTTCTGTAATCGGCGCACATACGAGCCCTCGCCCCTCCGTAATCATGAAATTAATCACTTCTGGAGTAGCTTTCTCGGCAATCGCGATGAAGTCTCCCTCATTCTCGCGATCATCATCGTCAACGACAATGACGACTTTCCCTTGCATCAAATCTTGAATTGCATCCTCAATACGATCCAAATTCTCGTTTTGCATTGTTTCTCCTCCTCGTCTCCGATCCGTCACATAAATCCGTATTTGATCAAGGTTTGTTCTGTAATGCCTTGTTCTGCATGGTCTAAACCGTGTTTTATACCTAATAAATGGTGAACATATTTGCCGATAATATCGCATTCGATATTTACCGTATCTCCGGCCTGCTTCGTTCCGAGAGATGTCTGCTGCAGCGTATGCGGAATAATCGAAATCGTAAGCAGATCATCGTCAGAAGATACGACAGTCAGGCTGATGCCATCGATCGTAATCGAGCCTGTGGGAAGAATTAACCTGCTCAGCTTCGCATCGGACGGTTTAATTTTAAAGACAACCGCGTTCTCATAGGACTGCCTGGACACAATCTGGCCCGTACCATCCACATGACCCTGTACGATATGTCCACCAAAACGGGCGCCTGCCTGCATCGCTCTTTCCAGATTGACCGGTGATCCCGTCTGTAAATCCTTTAAGTTCGTTTTACGAAACGTTTCCGGCATGACATCGGCATAAAACCATTCTTTCGAAAAATCGGTTACGGTAAGGCAAACCCCATTCACTGAAATACTGTCCCCGAGCTTGACATCAGACAGCACCGTCTTGGCAGCAATCGAAAGCACCAAGGTGCTTCCCTGCCTTTTCACCTGTTTGACCCATCCGATTTCCTCGATAATACCCGTAAACATTTGATCACGCTCCATAGTGGGGATAACCGATGATGCAAATATTATCCCCAATCTGTTCATAATGAATTGAGCTCAGCGTATACGCTTCGTTCATCAAAGCTTTGCCTTCCATTTGGAAAATGGATGGTGCGCTTACGCCCCCAATAATCTTCGGCGCCATAAAGATGACCATTTTATCGATCAATTCAGC
Source organism: Marinicrinis lubricantis (assembly GCF_042658665.1). Classification (NCBI taxonomy): domain Bacteria; kingdom Bacillati; phylum Bacillota; class Bacilli; order Caryophanales; family Paenibacillaceae; genus Marinicrinis; species Marinicrinis lubricantis. The sequence goes on along the minus strand of NZ_JBHSQV010000175.1, from coordinate 29,431 downwards.
CTCCAGCATCGCGCCGTTAAGTGTGCCTCCACCTTCAAGCAGCACCGAGCTGATCTCGAGCTCCGCCAGCTTGCGCATCGCCTCTTGAAGATCGACTTTCGGACCCGTACCGCAGCGGTACACCTTGACTCCACATGCTGCGAGCCTTTCTTCCGCTGCTGCATCTGCCGCAGCGGAAGTCAGTATGACCGTCGGTGCGGTACGGTCCTGAATCACCTTTGCTGTAAGAGGAATCCGCAGCCTCGAATCCACGATAATCCGTGTCGGCTGCACCGCACCCGACTCAAGCCTAGCGGTAAGCAGCGGATCATCGGCAAGAACCGTGGCGGCCCCAACCATGATGCCTTGATGCTGATGTCTCAGGACGTGCACCCTTTGCCTAGCCTCTTCATTGGAAATCCATTTGCTGTCTCCTTGTTTGGAAGCCACTTTGCCGTCTAAGGTCATCGCTGTTTTCAGCGTAACGAACGGCATTCCTGTACGTATAAATTTAAAAAACTTCTCATTCAGCTGCTCAGCCTCGTTTTGCAATAGACCCACATGAACCTCGATGCCTCGATCTCGCAATTTTTGAATTCCCTGTCCCGCAACGAGCGGATTCGGATCTTCACAAGCAACATATACCTGCTTTACACCTGCTTCAATCAATTGATCTGCACACGGCGGCGTTTTTCCGTAATGACTGCAAGGCTCCAGTGTGACATAAGCCGTACTGCCTTCCGCTTCAGCTCCCGCCATACGCAGAGCGTGAACCTCGGCATGTGCGGTGCCTCTCTTCAGATGAGAGCCTAATCCCACAATACGGCCTTCCTTCACGAGTACACAGCCTACGATGGGATTGAGGCCCGTCTGTCCCATCGCAGCCCGTGCCAATTCAAGAGCGGTCCGCATATACCCTTCATGGCTTAATTGGTAATCCACTCTTTCACCTCTTTTCCAAGCAGTTCTTGTTACCTCTTCGAATGACTATTTAAGTTCATGCCTGCAGCGGCATGTATGCAAAAAACCCCCTGCACCTTCGTACAGAGGGATTATGGATCAGCCTAATATGCGAAAACAAAACGAGTCCGGACCGCTAATCCATGCTTATAGAAACTCCGAATCATTGGGCGATGATTGAATGCATCCCCATGAAAACAAAAGATTCTTTTTCCCAATAGAAAGAAGCCTCAATCCACTCCGAGAGCATCAAAATGCTATTGGTAAATAAGCCTTCTGCCACAGATTGTGAAAGAAAGCACATTGCATGGTAATATCGACAAGCTAACAGGTTGGACAAACCCTTACCCTTGGATATCGTTTGTTTTCCAAAAAAAGACGATCCTTCTCCCATCCAGACTGTTACTGTCGGTTTCGGAGTTTCACCGAATCCACCGCCTGTCTGCTCAATGCATACAGCCGGGTCACGGACTAAGGTCAAAAGCGTAAGCTCATGCCATCACCGCCGGTGGGGAATTGCACCCCGCCCCGAAGGATTTGCGCTTAATGTCTTCAATTGAAGATAATTCTATGCTGTCAAAAAGCATATCACCAAATTTGTGAAATTGCAAGGTAAGAATCAACAACCACCCTGGCTGATCGAGTAGGATTGGGGGTTCGCCTTCAAAAAAAGAATTGTCGGCGTGAGAAAAAAAGCCTGCGATCGCTTTTTCAGCGCATCGCAGGCTTTAGGTACTTCTTAGGCCACGTCTTCGACCTTAACTTCCTTCATCGTGTCCCCTTGAGTAATTTGATCGACGACATCCATACCGCTCGTCACTTTACCGAATACGGTATGAACACCATCCAAATGAGGGAACGCATCATACGTAATATAGAATTGGCTGCCGCCGGTATCTTTGCCGGCATGGGCCATCGCAATCACGCCGCGAACATGCTTGTGAGGATTACCCGCTGTTTCGCATTTGATGGTATAGCCGGGACCGCCTGTGCCAGTACCGTTCGGGCATCCGCCTTGGGCTACAAAGTTAGGTATTACCCGATGAAAAGTAAGGCCGTTGTAAAATCCGGAATTGGCTAATTTCTCAAAATTAGCTACCGTTCCCGGTGCATCTTTCTCGAACAGCTCAATTTGAATGGTGCCGCCCTTTTCCATTTCAATCGTTGCAATCTTCGTCATACTCATTTCCCTTCTGCCTTATGATTTGGCCAGCGCTTCCTTGCTCAGACGAGCAGGGATCACATCATTGACAATGATGTCATCATGGGATTCACGTTCCACGACCACATCAGCTTGTCCGTCCTTCACGAAGACGACCGCCGGTCTGCGAATCCGATTATAATTGCTTGCCATAGCATAATTGTAGGCTCCCGTACAAGAAACTGCAAGAATATCGCCTGTATTCGCGCGAGGAAGCTCCAAATCCCAGATCAGCTTGTCTCCGCTTTCGCACGCTTTACCCGCAACCGTAACGGTTTCTTCCGCAGGGTCATTCGCGCGGTTCGCCAGCATCGCTTCATACTTGGAACCGTACAATGCAGGACGAATGTTGTCCGTCATCCCGCCGTCTACGGCAATATATTTGTTCACGCCTGGAATATCCTTGTAAGTTCCGACCGTATAGAGCGTCGTTCCAGCATCCCCAACAATGCTGCGACCTGGTTCTACCCAAATTTGCGGAACTGGATATTGATGCTGTGTGAAGTACTCCTTCACCGCGTCAGTGATCGCTTGAACGTACTGACTGACAGGAAGCGGCGTATCTTCACCTGTATAACGAATTCCAAATCCGCCGCCCAAGTTCACCACTTGGAAGGTCACATCCAGCTCGTTGCGAACGTCAGCTGCAAAGCCAGCGACTTTCTCAACCGCCATTTTGAAGCCTTCCACCTCAAAAATTTGCGAGCCGATATGCGAATGGATACCTAAAATTTCAATTTGGCTTAATGCCTTAGCCGTTCTTACAGCTTCCATTGCAGAGCCGTTGCCAAGGTCAAATCCAAACTTCGAGTCCGTCTGACCCGTGGAAATAAATTCATGGGTATGGGCTTCAACACCCGGTGTAATACGGAACAAAATGTTTACTTTTTTGCCTTTATCCTTCGCCAGCTCATTCAATAACTGAAGCTCCACGAAATTATCTACAACGAAGCAGCCGATACCTGCATCAAGAGCCATCTCAATTTCCTGCGGTGTTTTATTGTTGCCGTGGAAATGAATACGTTCTACAGGGAAGCCTGCTTTCAAAGCCGTGTACAATTCTCCGTCGGAAACAACGTCAAGAGACAGCCCTTCCTCATCGGCAATACGGCACATGGCCATTACGCAAAACGCTTTACTCGCGTAAGCCACTTGAAACTGCAGTCCAGAAGCACGAAATGCTTCCATATATTCACGGCAGCGCTGGCGAATGAGCGCTTCATCCATGACATACAGCGGGGTGCCGAATTGCTGTGCCAATTCCGTCGCATCGCAGCCGCCAATCGTCAAATGTCCTTTATCGTTAATCGTACTTGTTCCATGCAAGTGCATTGATCAATTACCCCTCTTCCTATTTTGCAATAAATAAAAATTAACATACCGGATAAGGGATTACAATGCATTTCGTGAAACAAAATTTGTACTAGTCGTTATCTCGGTTTGCGAGTGCTGTCTACAGGCTTGGTAATGCTTGGCCGAACCTTCGGTTGCTGAAACGGTTTACGGATGGCAATGGAAAATAATGCCTTGGCGTTAAAAGGAATAAATGGCCACATATAAGGAGCATTGAAGGAGCGCTGAAAGATTAAGATCAGCAGGATTGCCGTCGTACCTATAACAAATCCTGGTACTTTAAAGAATGCCACCGCCACAAGCAAAACCAACCGTACAAGCCGAATCGCAACACTTAATTCGTAGCTCGGAGTTGCGAACATTCCAATCGCGGCAACGGCCATATACAAGACAACTTCCGTAACGAACAATCCGGTCTTGACCGCGAACTCACCAATGATGATCGCTGCAATTAAACCCATTGCGGCCGTTAGCGGCTGAGGTGTATGAATGGCTGCCATCCTCAGCATATCGACCCCAAGCTCGGCAATGAGGAATTGCAAAATAAGCGGAACATTGGCCGTTTCCTGCGGGCCGATCCATGCAAGTGCTTCCGGCTTTACGGATGGTTCCGTGACCATCAAAAACCACATCGGGAGCAAGAAAATGGATGCCAGAATCCCAAAAAACCGAACCCACCGAAAATAGGTGCCCACCGTAGGCGTTTGCCGATATTCTTCCGCATGCTGCACGTGATGAAAGAATGTCGTTGGCAAAATCATCGCACTCGGCGATGTATCCACGAACAGGACAACGTGCCCTTCCAGCAAATGCGATGAAATGACATCCGGCCGCTCTGAATATCGTACCAGCGGGAAAGGATTCCACGTTCTTCCCAGCAGCTCCTCCTCCAGCTGCTTATCCCCAAGCGGGAGTCCATCCACTTCAATTTGCGAGATTTTATCCTTCACCGATTTCACCAAATCCAGGTCTACGATGTCGTTGATATACGCAATGCACATATCTGTCCGGGTTCGTTCCCCAATGGTCATCAGCTCAAATTTTAAGCGGGGATCTTTGACTCTCCGCCTTACCATCGTGACGTTCAGCATCATCGTTTCTACAAATCCGTCACGCGCTCCGCGAACCACTTTCTCCAGCGTAGGCTCTTCTATGGAACGAACCGGATAATCTTTCGCATCGATGGCGATCGCTTCCGAAGCGTTCTCGACAAACAATATACTGCTGCCAATCATCAGCTTCTGGACCGCACCAGACATCGTATGCACTTTTTCCACTTGAATATGCGGAATAATCTTTTTAATAAACGAATCAATCGTATTCGAACCAAGCTCCTCCGGCTTGACCCGTGTTAGCTGTTTAACAACCTCAACCATCACTTCGTCCTTGGCATAACCGTTGAAATACAGCAGCGCGGCTTTCTTCCCTACGTATTCCATTTCTCGAAACACAATATCAAAACTCGTGCCCAGACCGATGAGTTCCTCCAATATACGCTTGTTGTCCTCAATCCGATGGGCAATCACATCCGTATTCTTCAGTTCCCACTCCTCTGCCGTAAATATATCCTCCGCCTGCAGCGGCTGCTTCTCGTCTTTGTGCACGCTTACCTTGTGTTTTCTTTGATTCTTGTTCTTCAGATCCTTCGTAGAAAAAAACTTCATGTCCACGTTCCTCCTGTCACGAAAGCTGTTGATACACGAACCAATCAAATAGCGAACCGGCGATTTTGCCGAATACAAACGCCATCAGCAGCCAAGTTAAAACCGATTCTAATCGAAGACGTTTCGCCAAAATGGGAAATACGTTCAAGACTTCCGTTAATGCAGCCGCCAGCATCCCGGTAAACATTCCCTGCAGTAATCCGATAAATCCCGCTCCCATCGGAAAAAAATGAAAATGAATATTATAAAAGTAAATCTGCGTCCATAGTATGGCTCCTAAAACAACGGATCGCTCCAGCTGCCGGATATGTATTTGCCGCCCCAAAATTTGCATCATTCGAGGGATAATATCGAGCACAGTAATAAAAGCGACAAATCCACAGCCTACAGCCAGCCCCGCGGAAAGACCGACGATGACCACCAAAATGACATGAAGTACATGAATCATTTGGACAGCCTCCTAGATTTGCCATACGTTCAGAATTTTTTATCCTTCATGGTGACGATGCGAGTCGGTCATTTTCTTATACTCATCTTGAACGACGTACTGCCTCACGCTTTCTTCATACATAAACATCTCGACCTCTAAAGGATTGGGTTCCTCGTTAAACTTTCGTTTAAAGATGCGGTTAAAGAATAAAATCATGCCTGCCCCTAAACCGAAAGAATAGGGTACCTGCAAGAAAAACGGATTTTCTTGGAAATCCCCCGTAATCAATTGATATATTTTTTGGTGCACTTCCTTCATACTGACGTCCGCGTGAAAATTCATAATCGCAAGCCCCGAACCGAAAAACAATAGCAGCCATATAAAGGCGATTAGCAAAATATTCGGCTTACCCTGCGGCTTGCTCATTTCCACAAGCACATGGGGTTCTCCCAAATTTTCAATGGTCACATGCAGATGTGCCGCCTTCATCTTCTGCATAATCGTGATCATGTCGAGTAGAATCAAATTTCCGTCTTCCTCTGCAGGAGAAGCGAGTACAAGATCGCGCAGCTTCGATTCCAGTTCAGGCTCCGTCATCATCAATGCCACCTGGCCAAGCTTAATCGATTCCCCTCTCGGCAAAACCACCTTTTTTCGGAGCTTCATATAGACAATCGTCGGCTTACCTGGTTCCACCCGGTCTCACTCCTTTCGTGATCCCACTGCTGTCTCGCCTTGTTAGTATGTGACATATGATCAAAGATAAACCCTTTTCAAGCAAAAAAGACGAGACGCGCTGGGAATGGCGCGTCTCGCCCTTGATCTATTGAGCGATTTGATTTTTGATGGATTTCAATATTTTTTTCTCGAGTCTGGAAACCTGCACCTGAGATATGCCAAGGCGGCTGGCAACCTCTGATTGGGTTTGATCGCGATAATACCGTAAATAGACGATCAGCTTCTCCCGTTCAGTCAAGGACCCGATGGCTTCGTGCAGAGCCAGCTTATCGAACCATTTTTCCTGGGAATCGTCAGCGATTTGATCCATAAGCGTAATCGGATCGCCGTCGTTTTCGAATACGGTTTCGTGAATCGATGTCGGCGGCTTGTTCGCTTCCTGTGCAAAAACAACGTCTTCCGGTGTAATCCCCAAATATTCCGCAATTTCTTTAATCGTTGGCAAACGACCCAATGTTTTCGACAGTTCATCCTTTGCTTTACGGATTTTATTCGCTGTTTCCTTGAGCGAACGGCTGACTTTTAACGTACCGTCATCTCTCAAAAATCTTTGAATCTCTCCGATGATCATCGGGACCGCATAGGTTGAGAATTTCACGTCATAGGACAGATCGAACTTATCTACCGATTTAAGCAATCCGATACAGCCAATCTGAAACAAATCCTCCGGCTCGTACCCTCGATTCAGGAATCGTTGGACGACGGACCATACCAGTCTGATATTGCAGTTAACCAGCGTATCCCTGGCACCTGTGTCGCCGGTCTGAGCAAGCGCAATCAGCCGTTTGACCTCGTCGTCATCTAGAAAGTGATGGGTTGATTTTTTCGTATCCAGATCCATGCGACCACCTAATTGTAGAGCGCCTGTTTAGATTTGATCCGCTTCATCATGGCAATTTTCGTACCCTGTCCCGGTTTTGTCGTGATTTCAATCGCATCCATAAAGTTCTCCATAATGGTAAAACCCATCCCTGAGCGCTCCAATTCCGGCTTTGACGTATACAGCGGCTGTCTTGCTAATTCAAGATCCTCGATCCCTTTGCCTTCATCCTCAATGGTGATATAAATTCGGTCTTCTTCTATGCGAGACGAAATGGTCACCAATCCGTCCGTTTTTCCTTCGTAGCCATGAATGATACTATTCGTAACTGCCTCGGAGACAACGGTCTTAATGTCTGTCAATTCATCGATAGTCGGGTCTAATTGGGAAACAAACGATGCAACTGCAACCCGTGCAAAAGATTCATTCTCGGATCGGCTGGAAAACTGCAGCTTCATATAATTGTTTCCATTCATGATACAACCCCCAAACTTGAAAGAGCGAGTCTTTCATTTTGTTCAATAGACATGATTTTAAACAGTCCCGACATTTCAAACAATCGATATATCGATGGATTCACGTCGCAGACGACCATCTTGCCGCCCTTCCCGGTAATTTGCTTATATCTCCCCAAAATGACGCCTAAGCCGGAGCTGTCCATAAAAGAAAGCTCCTTCATGCTCAGGATAATATGACGGCTTTGACCACTCTCGATAACCTCTTCCATCTTCTTCCTTACTACGTCGGCCGAATGATGATCCAGCTCACCTTTCAACCGAACAATCAAAGTGTTGCGGTACATTTCCATGTCCATTTGCAAACTCATCATGCTCACTCCTTCCCACTCTTGATCAAACAGTTTCGCTGCATCCAGAATCAATTCCTGCCCCTCGACAAAACTAGAAGCTGGCGGTCATGAACAGACACGTGAAGCGTACGTTCTGCAGCACAGATAACCAAAAAGCCGGCAAAAAACGCGTAGATTCGATCGCAGCGTCTAGTTGCCGGCTTGCTGTAAGTTGTTTGCGAAGGCTAATCGAAAAACACCATTTTTTTCATCGTCCGTTTAAACAACTGCCACCAAGTTGCTTTATCAATCGCTTGATCCGACTTGATGGGGAACTTCTTAATGATCTCATCGCCGTTTTTCACGACGAGCTCACCGATTTGCTGATCTTTCTGAATCGGCGCTTTCAGCTTCGGATCAAGAACAATCTCATGCGTAAATTGATCTGGGCTTTGTCCTTTTTTCGTTAAAATGCTGTAATGCTGATCTGCTTTAAGCTCCATTTCCTCAAGCTCCGCTTTGCGGATTTTCAATTTCCCGATGACATCCCCTTTTTTATAAATCGGGACATTGTCATAGTGAGCAAAGGCGTAGTCGAACAGCTGCGACACTTCTGCATTTCTTGTTTTGGTGTTCGGCTCGCCCATAACGACAGAGATAATTCGGAAATTATTTCTCTTTGCCGTTGCTGCAAGACAGAATTTCGCTTCACTCGTAAAACCTGTTTTCAAGCCATCCGCCCCTGGATAAAAGCGAACCAGCTTATTGGTATTCACTAGCCAGAACGGATTGTCCGAGTCTTGTCTAAGATAATCTTGATATTTACTCGTATATTGAATAATCTCTTCATGCTTCAATAATTCTCTGGACATCATCGCGATATCGTATGCCGATGAATAATGCTCCTCAGCGGGCAATCCATTCGTGTTGACGAAATGGGTATCCTTCAGTCCGAGCTCTTTCGCCTTATCGTTCATCATTTGAACGAACATCTCTTCAGAGCCTGCAATTTTTTCTGCCATCGCTACCGTAGCGTCATTTCCGGAAGCCATCGCAATGCCTTTCAGCATATCATTTACGCTCATTTCTTCGCCAGGCTCAAGAAAAATTTGCGATCCACCCATCGATGCCGCATACTCACTTGTCCGCACCATATCTGTCAACTTGATTCTGCCTTCGTCTAACGCTTCCATGATCAGAAGCATGGACATGACCTTCGTAATGCTGGCGGGAGGCAGCTTTTCATGCGGATTTTTCTCGTAAATCACCGTTCCCGTATCCGCGTCAATTAATATCGCAGATTTCGCATTTGGCGCCAAGTCTACCTGCGCAGGTTTCTTCTCTTCAGCGAATGCCGGAGCCCAGCTTGCAGAGCCAATCACGGCGGCGGTCATGAGGATGACCATGATTTTTCTCAGCATCGGAATACCCCTCCTATGTTTGCTTGTACACGATCTTCTTAGTAGTGTTAACTGAAGCGGAGTAAAATATTCCAACTAGAACCATCCGATCAAACAAAAAAAACGGACACAGCGCATCGGCCGCTGTCCGTCTATACCATTATCGATATTCAATTCCATCCTTCGTTACAACCGCATAGATCAGCGGCGGCTTCTCTACCGACTTATCAGAGAAGGTATAAGCGGCCAGCAGCTTATCCTTCACGGTTTGCAGCGTTTCGGCATCCTCTGAATTGGCATGCAGTACGGCCAGCACATCGCCCATCTGAATCGCATCGCCGATCTTTTTCTTCAGCTCGATACCGACCGCGAGATCGATATCGGCTTCCTTCGTCTCACGACCCGCCCCCAGCATCATCGCACAGATGCCGATCTCCTCCGCTTCCATGCTATGTATGTAGCCGCTGGTCGGAGAACGAACCTCAAAGAACACCCGGGCCTTCGGAAGCCGTTCCGGGTCGTCGATCACGGAACGGTCCCCGCCTTGTGCAGCGATGAATTCCTTCAATCTGTTCAAGGCTTCACCGGATGCAATAAGCTGCTTCAACTGTTCCTTCCCCTGCTGCACATCTTCTGCCTTCTGGCCCAAAACCAGCATATGTGCGCCGAGCTCGAGGCACAGCTCTGTCAAATCCTCCGGTCCCTCTCCTTTGAGCGTATGTATCGCTTCTTTAACTTCCAATGCATTGCCTATGGCGAATCCGAGCGGCTGGTCCATGCCAGTGATTAGTGCGATCGTGTCGCGCCCTACCTCCGTGCCGATCGCAACCATCGCTTTTGCCAGCTCGATAGAATCATCGGTCGTCTTCATGAAGGCGCCGTCACCGGTTTTGACATCCAGAACGATCGCATCCGCGCCGGAAGCGATTTTCTTACTCATGATGGAGCTTGCGATCAGTGGAATCGACTCTACTGTCGCCGTTACATCTCTTAGCGCATAAAGCTTCTTATCAGCCGGTGTAATGTTGCCGCTTTGGCTGATCACGGAAACGCCTTTCTCCCTCACCTGCTGAAGAAAGTGTTCCTTTGACTGCTCCGCTGCAAATCCCGGGATTGCCTCCAGCTTGTCGATCGTTCCGCCTGTATGCCCAAGTCCTCGGCCGGACATTTTGGCCACAGGCACTCCAGCTGCTGCGACTAACGGCGCAAGTACTAGTGTCGTCGTGTCTCCGACGCCCCCTGTGCTGTGCTTATCCACCTTTATTCCAGCGATGGAGCTTAAGTCCATCTGATCGCCGGATTCGGCCATCACCATCGTCAAATCCGCCGTTTCCTTTGCACTCATCCCTTGAAAACAAACCGCCATCAAGCATGCGGATATTTGATAATCCGGAATTGTGCCGCGCACGTATCCGTCAATCAAAAATTGAATTTCCTCCCGAGAGAGCTCCTGGCCCGCTCGTTTCTTGTGAATGATATCCACTGTTCGCATTCCAGCACCTCGCTTCCGTAAACAGCATTCCAGCAAAGACTTCAATCACATTATAATTTCGGTATGACGTTCAGCACCAGACCGATGAACTTTTCCTTCACCTTCTCTGTCGTCTCCATCACTTCTTGATGAGACAACGGCTGCTGCAATATGCCGCTGGCCATATTGCTGATACAAGAGATGCCAAGCACCTCAAGCCCGGCATGCCTTGCCGCAATCACCTCGGCGACCGTCGACATCCCAACGGCGTCCGCTCCCATTCCTCTCATCATACGAATTTCCGCCGGCGTCTCATAGCTCGGACCGAGCAAACCGATGTATACGCCTTTCTTCAAGGAAATCCCCTGCTCCTGAGCCGCCTGTAATGCCAGCTCTCTAAGCCGGCTGCTGTACGCCTCGGACATATCGGGAAAGCGTGAACCCATTCTTTCATCGTTCGGTCCGATGAGCGGATTGCGGAACGTCAGATTGATATGATCCTCAATGAGCATTAAATCTCCCGGCTCGAATGAAGTATTAATGCCCCCCGCAGCATTGGTGACGAGCAGCGTTCGAATCCCTAGGAATTTCATCACGCGGATCGGGAAAGTCACCGTCTGTACATCATATCCTTCATAGAGATGAAAACGGCCTTTCATCATAAACACATGCTTTCCGGCAAGCTTCCCTACGACCAGCTCACCAGCATGTCCTTGAACCGTGGAAATTGGAAAATGAGGAATTTTATGATATGGAATCGTCATCGCTTCTTCAATTTGTTCAGATAATACGCCGAGTCCAGAGCCCAGAATCAACCCGATTTCAGGCACCTGCCCAAGCTGGGAACGCAAATATTTACCCGCTTCCTCCACTTTCATAACTAATGTATCCATGGACAAAAGATATCCTCCCTTTCAACCTTTCGTTGTTCTACAATATGAGTTCATCCAAAAAACTCTCGCCGTTGCTCGGCATCGTCACATCGAAATTATGCGCAATCGTCGCCCCAACGTCCGAGAATGTTTTTCGAATTTGTAAATTCGCGCTTTGCATGTGTGGACGCCACACGAGCAGCGGCACGTATTCTCTCGTATGATCCGTTCCGTGATGAATCGGATCGTTGCCGTGATCGGCCGTGATGATGAGCAGGTCATCTTCCTTGATTTCCTTCATTAATTCGGGCAGGTGGCGGTCAAATTCCTCAAGCGCACCGGCATAGCCTTCCGGATCCCTGCGATGCCCGAACAACGAGTCAAAGTCGACTAAATTCGTAAACAGCAGTCCTTCAAAATTCGTTCGAAGCAGCTCGATCGTCTTTTGTATCCCGTCTAGATTGCTCTTCGTCGGGTAAGACGCGCTTACCCCTTCACCAGAGAAAATATCGTTGATCTTCCCTACGGAAATGACATCCAGACCCTTGTCGAACAAATGATTCATCACCGTAGGATGTGGCGGCTTCAGTGCATAATCATGCCGATTTGGCGTGCGTTTAAAGCTTCCCGGCTGGCCGACATAAGGTCTGGCGATCACTCGGCCAACGGCATAAGGCGCCTCCAATGTCAGCTCACGAGCGATTTCGCACGCCCGATACAGCTCCTTCAGCGGTATGACGTCTTCATGTGCTGCAATTTGGAACACACTGTCTGCTGAAGTATATACGATCCAGGCTCCGGTCTTCATCTGTTCTTCGCCAAGTTCATCCAGTATCGCCGTACCGGAGGCTGGCTTATTGCCGATCACCTTTCTACCTGTTCTCTCTTCAAAGATCCGTATCAGCTCTGGCGGAAACCCGTCAGGATACGTTTCGAACGGGATGCTCACCTTCAGCCCCATAATCTCCCAGTGGCCGGTCATCGTATCCTTGCCGACAGATACCTCAGCCATCCGGCCGAATTTTGCCTTCGGCGTCTCGACCGGGGGCAGACCCGGAATGGGCACGATATTGCCAAGCCCTAAGCTTCTCAGATGAGGAAGCTGTATATTGGGTACACGCTCTACAATATGTCCGATCGTATGTGAACCCTCATCCCCAAACTTCCCGGCATCCGGCAATTCACCAATACCGACACTATCCAAGACGATGAGCGCAATGCGTTTATACCGCTTCATTGGAAACCTCCATAATTTGGATCTCAGTTGCATAACGTCATTATCTCATGACTGTAATCACAAAGCAAAGTTAAAGAAACATCCCTATTTTTTAGCTCTCGGATGCGTTTGATCGTAAATTTCCTTCATTTTCGATTTTGTGACATGGGTGTATATTTGTGTCGTTGAAATATCGGCGTGGCCCAGCATTTCTTGCACAGCACGCAGATCCGCACCGTTTTCCAACAGATGTGTAGCGAAGGAATGCCTTAACGTATGAGGTGTGATCTCCTGCCTAATCCCTAATTGCAGGGCGTATTTTTTAATAATCTTCCAAAAACCTTGCCGTGTCATTCGGCCGCCTGCTTGATTTACGAATAAGGAAGCCTCATCCGGCTTTTTCTTCGTCAGTACCGGTCTGGCTGCAGATAAATATCTGTTCAAAAAATCAATACAAATTTTTCCTAAAGGAATAATCCGTTCTTTGGAACCTTTACCGATGCACCTAACGAAGCCCATTCCCGTATTTACATTGTCCACATCAAGATCCATCAGCTCGCTTACTCGCATGCCGGACGCATAGAGCAGTTCCAGCATCGCCTTATCGCGCAGACCTGCCGGTTTCGAGATGTCGGGTGCCGCCAGCAGCTTTTCTACCTCCTCGATCGTAATCGATTTGGGCAGTCTGCGATCCTGCTTCGGAGATTCCAAATGCTGGGCAGGGTCTTGTTCAATGAACCGCTCCAGTGTTAAAAATTGAAAGAAGCCTCTGATGGACACAACATTGCGAGTCACAGTCGAGGAGGCTTTGCCCTTCTGCCTTAAGGCGAGCAGGTATGATGTAATATGAAGTTTGGAGACCTCTCCTGCTTCATCCAAACCGAATGTTTCTTTCATATATGAACAAAACTGAGATAAATCACGCTCGTATGACTCCAGTGTGTTGACGGCTAAACCTTTCTCCACTGATAAGTAATCGATAAACTGTTTCAAGTGTTCCAGCATCTTCATCTGTTCCTCTCTGGCTCATTCTACTCATTTGGTTCAACTGTTCCTCTCTGGCTCATTCTACTCATTTGGTTCAACGCTAGAGCCGCCATTTCCTGCATATCATTGTTGGCTTAATGAAAAACGGGCTGTCCACCGGCAAAAATCTTCGTTCAGATCTCTGCTTGCTCGGGCAACCCGCTACTCACTATTCTCCATACCAATAAAACCATTTCAAGCGGTCCACCGTATTCATAGACTGCATATCGTCTTCGACGCTGAATGCTTTCACGGCATTGCCTTCTGGCTGCTTATACTTTTCTGTCGGATCGATCCAATCCGTGACCCACTGGTATACGTAAGAAAAAGCATAAGTCATGATGACGAACATGCCAATAAATTTAATGCGCTCCAGCCATCTTCCTAAATGAATGATCACCCTTGCAACGCCCTCTTCCCTTTTTCATCCTTTACCTCATCCTATGCGGACAACTCTGCCCATATTCGGCCAAAGGACAAGCAAAGGACTGCACCATTCGGTTACAGTCCTTTGCTATAAAAGGTATAGAAAACATATTATGACTTTTTGTTTTTCTCGTTGCAGCGATGACAAATGCCCTGAAAATCCAACCGATGATCCAACACAGTAAAGTGATATTCCTGTTCCAGTCGATGCTCCAGCGGAAGAAGCCAATCCTCCATAATCTCATCGACGGAACCGCACTGTACACAGATTAAATGATGGTGATGATGCTTGCTGTTGTCCCCTCTCAAATCGTAACGGGCAACTCCATCGCCAAAGTTCATTTTCTCCACAACGTGCAGCTCTGTGAGCAATTCCAGCGTTCTATATACAGTAGCTAAGCCGATTTCCGGCGCAATTTCCTTGACCAGCATAAATACATCTTCTGCGCTAAGGTGATCCTCTTCGTTCTCCAACAGTACACGAACCGTTGCTTCCCGCTGAGGGGTCAATTTATAGCCTTGCGCCTGAAGCTGTTGTTTAATCTTCTCAATTCGTGTTTCCATCTCGCTCCCCCTCAGTCCATGAAAACAGCAGATCGTCTAAGATGGCAATCTATCATCTCACCCGTCAGTCACTAATAAAACTGACCATCCGCCTGATCATTTCGCTTCATCGACAAAGGCCCCCAATGAAGCAATCATATGTTTCCATTATAGTGGGATAGCTTACGAGAAGTCAAATCAACCTGCCGCGGTCTGAATGATCGGAGTTACCCATTTCATCAGCACAGGGGATAAAAATGCTTCCAGAAGCGAAGCTCCGAACAGCACAAACATAAATCCGATCATCCCAAAGCTGTATTGTGTGAATGCTTGGGAAACGGAGCCCTTGCGCTCTATTAATCTATTTTTTATCACGAACATCGAAAAGACAACGGCAAGAACACTGCTTAATATTAAAGAAGGAATGATCAGAATGTTTTGCGGTGCAATCGAAGCCAGTGCGAACAGCATTCCCTTCCAAGAAAGCTCCGAAACCAAATATCCGACGGAGAACCCCACGAGTACTCCTTTCAGAAAGATTAATATAAACACGAGCGGCAATCCAACAACGGACAACCCTAATACCCAAATGAGCAGGATCCATTTCAAGTGCATTCCAAACACCTGTTTGAACGAATCGGAGGCGTCAATCGCTACACCCTGCAGATCGTTAAAGAAGCTGCCCAAATAACGGTACATATCCTGCTTCTGCTCCAATGACAAAGCATTGACCAGAAGTGCGCCGAACACCACTCCCATAATAAACAATACCGATACAAAAATGGTCAAAGGCAAATATTCCTGCGTCATTTTCTTCATTTTAAGCTGCATATTCACGTTCGATTTCCTCCCTTGTCCAGTTGTTACATCATATGAGCTAGGGAGCAAATCTATGACATCTAGATCAAAAACCATATGTTCATAGAGTAAGTATGGTTCAGGATTCCGTCTGGACTTTGCCGTATTTACCGCCGCCGCCCGTCGAGATATCCAGGGTCCCTTGGCGCGCTTGTATAATGTACCGGCTCAGTTTTTCTCCGACAGCCTCTATTAATTCCGCTTCAGGCACGCGGTGCAAAATATTCATTTCCGTACCGAACCGTTCCATTAATAAAGCGAGCGTCCGCTTGCCGAGACCGGGAATAAAATCAAGCGGTATTTGGTAATGATATGGCGGTCTCGAAGGATCGACCTTCGGCTCGTCCCGGTCGGCGATATCCCGGATCCGATCCATAACGCCGGAGGTGATTTTCGTACTTCCGCAGTAGCTGCAACGCCCTACTACCGTCTCCGGATCATCTATAATGGTTCCGCAGTTCAGGCAATAGGTGCGGTGATACTTGCCGAGCAGCGGATTCAGTCCGTAATTGGCGATGATTCCGCGATCTCCTTCTCCGCGCAGCGCCTTCAGCCATTCGTCGAAGGAGGCTTCCTCCATACGCAGAAGGTTGTACTCCCTGCCGATTTTCCCTAAGGAATGCGCATCCGAATTCGTAATGAACGGATACCGATCAAGTTCAGACAAATATCCCGCCATCCGCGTATCGGCACTGAGTCCCAGCTCAACGGCTTCAATCAGAATGGGATCCAAAACGGACTCAAGACGATCCGTGCAGCTGCCGTATAAACTTTTGTGCGGTGTAAAAATATGAGCAGGGATCATAACGCCGCCTAGCTCGTACACCACCTGCTGTATTTCTCTGGCAGGGGCGTATGTTCTCTGGGAGCTCAGCGTAATATTCTTGACGTGCCTTCTATGCCAAGCCGTCCACTTCTGCATCGTACTTAAATCTGGAAAGTACACGAGCAAATGTGCCGGACCGGTATGCTCCTCCTTCACCTCAAGCTCACAGCCCAGCAGCACAGTTGTCTGCTGATAGCGGATCCCCCCGCCGCTGACCTCGCTCATTTCACCCGCATCAAGATATCGGATCATATCTTCCTGCACCGCAGGCGAATGACAATCTATAATGCCGATCAGCTCGATTCCTTTGCGCTCTGAGGCTTCTTTAGCGATATTGTAAAATGACAGATTTCGACTGCCCGAAATTTTAACCGGAGTTCCATTGTCTGTTCGGCCAATATGAATATGCAAGTCTGCAAAAATGGGCTTCACTAGTTAGTCCATCCTTCCGGTCTTCTGATAAAGCTCCCACGCATAAATGGCGGTGATCGTTTTCGCGTCCCTAATTTTTCCTTCGGCCACATAAGCCTTCGCCTGCTCTAAGGTGAGAAATTGCTTATTCAAAAACTCGTCCTCATCCAAACGGCTTTCCCCTTGTGTCAGCTGTTCTGCCAAAAACAAATGAATGATTTCATCCGCGAATCCAGGTGAAGTATAGAACGAACAGATCGGCCGCAGCTCCTTACACTCGAATCCCGTTTCTTCTTTCAATTCCCGCATCGCTGCATCCATCGGCTGCTCACCCGGATCCAATTTGCCGGCAGGAATTTCAATAAGGCTTCGCTCCAGCGCCTTACGGTACTGCTCCACAACGACCATCTGATTTTGCCAAATGGCCAATACCGCTACCGCTCCAGGATGCTTCACAACCTCGCGAAATGCAGTATTGCCATCGGGCAGCGTCACCTTATCCTTTTGCAAAGAAATGACTTTCCCCTCATAAATACGTTCGATTTCCATTGTTTCTTCTTTATACGCTTGGTTCTGCTCTGCATACATATCCTTCATCTTCGCGCTCTCCTCCCACGAGTGGTTCTCGCATATTTTGTTTTCAACCGCATACCGTAATTATATAGGATTCCGTTTTGAGGAACAAAAGGGTACGGATCAAGCAATCGAAAGGGGCGTCTTATCGTGAAATGCTATTTGGACAAGCAGCAGCTGCATCTCGTTGGGAAGGCATGGGAAATAAAGTATTACATCCGCAAGCTCGTAAGGGAGTATCCAACATCAGTCAGTCTGGAGCATGTATTAAACTCCAGGCATATTGCGCAGCCGCACATACTGCCGAAAAAAAATCAGGATCGTCATCCAAGCCTCTTCCCATCGTCTTCATCGAATGCGGGTAGAGACCTATCGCAGACCTGATTTCTTCGCTGCTCATCTCACACCAGTGAATTTCGTGTTTTTCCGGAATCCCCCATTGTTCCAGCTGCCGCTGAATCGTTCGTTTATGCTCCTCATTCATAATAGAGGACAGCGGAATGACGGCAGGAGACATGGCCGCAATTTGCAAAATTCCTTCCGTGTGATGGCTCAAACCTTGATGACGGATACGCCGATCTGCAAAGCTGAGTCGAGGCATTAGAATGGGAATCCCCTTCAAGCTTCTGACCGCATTGATGATTTCGCCAACCTCCATTCCAGTATGTCCATACGGAGTACCGGTACCCGCGATTCCTGGGCCCATACATACGATGACTGCATCCGCCTCAAGAACCCATTTGGCAGCTATAAGGGCGGTATATTTGTTCAGTGCTTCAACATCGCCTCCATACGCATGTCCGTATGTCACGGTGCCGTGCAGCCATCCCGACTGCTTCAGCTGACGGACGTGCGAACTGAAGCTGATCGGAAGAGCGCCTCCATCGGTCATGACATATACCAATCTAGGAATAGGCCGCTTTTCCATCCTGCTTTGATGTGCGAACCAGCTGGAGGCGACGGGCAGCATGCTGTGCAGCTCGCCGATGAGTACGGGAAGCCCTTGAAGCTGTTTATGCTTATGGAACAAGTGATGAACGGGACTTGCCTCTTCTTCTGCAGCAAGCATTTTTCTCTGAAGCGGCGTATAACGCAGCTTGATCATGTGACCAGGCTGCTGGGAGACAGCTGTTGTATGCACTTCATGGAAACCGCCCCTGTCCGGTCCAAGTACATGGATAACAAAATGAAAGCCGCCTGTGCCCAGCCCCAACCGAACGGCCGTCGTGTTAAGCAGCAGAAAATCACCGATTGCAGGCTTTTTCTGGTGCCATTCTTGATAATGAAATGCCTTCTCTACCTGTTCCCCAACCTGCACTTTCAGCTCGATGAGATCCCCATCATCCCCCACGACTTCCAGCACTTTTCCGATTTCTGTGTACATCATTGTGACCTCGACCTTTCCCGCATATATTCACAATTATGCACAAACTCACTAAATGACATACGCTCAAGGAATCGGCTTGGAAGTTCCACTGTATGAATGGATCTGCGCAGACTCCAACAAAAAGAACCGTACCTGGAAGCAGCATAGGCTGCACCAAGCACAGTTCTTTTATGTTACGATGAAGACTATCATTCAGCGACCGTCTGTATAATGGAGTAGACCAGCTCCGCTGTTTTGACCAGCTCTTCCACTGGAATTTGCTCTTTCTTCGTATGAATATGTTCATATCCGATTGCAAAATTAATCGTAGGCACGCCCATGCCATTGAAGATGTTTGCGTCGCTTCCGCCGCCGGAGTGGACCAGCTTCATCTCTCTGCCGATTCGTGCCAGTGCCTTTCCTGCGGTTTGAACGACCTCTGCATGCTCGTCATGCATAAATGCGGGATAAATCAACTCGCTGCGAAACTCAGCGCGTGCTCCGAACGATTCCGCTGTCTCTACAAAAGCCGAGCGCATTTTTTCAATTTGTGCCTGCAGCTTATCGTTATTCAAGCTGCGTGCCTCCGCTTTAATTAATACTTCTTCGCAGACGATATTCGTCTCTTGGCCGCTTTGAAGCTGCCGATATTGGCCGTTGTTTCATGATCAATTCGGCCGAGCGGCATTTTCGAAATTGCTTTGCTGGCGACTTGTATGGCGGAGATGCCGTCCTCGGGGTTGACGCCGGCATGAGCGGATCTGCCTATGATATGAATAAACAATTTAGCTTGAGCCGGCGCAGCAACAGCGATTTCGCCTACTTTCCCGTTCGAATCAAGGGCGAAACCATAGCGCGCTTTCAGCTGGGAGGCATCCATCGCTCTTGCACCGACCAAACCCGATTCCTCGCCTGCCGTAATAATGAACTGAATCGGCCCGTGAGCTATGCCGTTCTCCTCGACAGCACGGACCGCTTCAATGATTGCGGCTAGACCGGCTTTATCATCGCTGCCTAAGATCGTCGTGCCGTCGCTGCGAATGTATCCGTCCTCGTCCACCTGCGGCTTGATCCCACGGCCGGGCACAACCGTATCCATATGGCAAGTAAAGAAAATCGGATCAACCTGCTCTTTGCCTCTGCTCGGAGCCCAGTCGATGATAAGGTTTCCTGCGCCATGCCCCGTACGAGAGGCAGAATCATCCTCATGCACATTCATGCCGAAACCGAGAAAAATACGTTTCAATGCGTCGCAGATCACTCTTTCATGTTTTGTCTCGCTGTCAATACGCACTAAATCTAAAAACTGATTGATCGTTCTCTGCTGATTGATCATGCCTCGAACCTCCGGCTTAAAATATGTTACAATACGAAATAGTTACGAAAAACAACCAAAAAGGGGGATTTGCAATGAAGCGGCGGCAAAAAATCCAAAAGATCGTGATCTATTTCATTATCGCTGCCTTAGTCCTGTCGACCGTTGCAATGGGAATGCAGGCACTTACCAGCAGCTAGGCTATTATCAATACAGTTTTGTATCCGGCCCATACGCTTCCACATTATCTTTCACTCTTTGCAAGAAGCGGCCGCAAATAACACCGTCCAATATCCGATGATCTAAGGAAAGACAGATGTTCGCCATGTGCCGCACGGCAATCATGTCATTGATAACGACAGGCTTCTTCACGATCGCTTCGAACGTCAAGTTCGCCGCCTGCGGATAATTTATGATTGGCTGAGACATGATCGATCCGAAGGACCCGGTATTGTTGACGGTGAAGGTTCCTCCTTCTACATCCGTCGGGGACAGCTTACCGGAACGTGCTTTTTTCGTGAGCGTGTCAATTTCTCTGGCCAGACCCGCGATATTTTTCTGATCCGCATTTTTAATGACAGGCACAAATACAGCATCCTCGGTGCCGACAGCAAGAGAAATATTAATATCCCGCTTCACAATAATCTTATCCACGGCCCAAACCGAGTTCATAATGGGGTAGTCCTTGATCGCGTTGACGACGGCTTTGATAAGAAAAGCCAAGTAGGTCAAATTGACACCTTCATTTTGGACAAACTCTTCCTTCAGCTTATTTCTCAGCATGACGATATTCGTCACATCGACCTCAATCATCGTCCACGCATGTGGAATTTCCGTCACACTCTGGCGCATCCTTGTAGCGATCGATGTTCGAATGGGTGTTACATCGATTAAATATTCTCCCTTGCCCTTCAATTCCGCATCCGCATCCAGCTGGAACGCCGGAGCCGGTGTCAAATGCAAACCGCTGCGGCGAACGGGTACGGAAAGCTCTTCCTGCGGTTGGGCAACAGATGAACCTTGTACCGCATTGGACTGCGCTGCAGATGCGGCTGCACCACCGGATTGCACAAACTGGAGAACGTCTTTTCTTGTGATACGGCCTCCTGTTCCAGTGCCCTGAATGTGTTCCAGAGAAACCCGGTGTTCCTGTGCCAATCTTTGAACTGCCGGAGAGTATCTTCCCCGCATGGATGTGTCACCGGAAGGGACTGCGGTTTCCGATGGATTCTCGCTGAAATCAATCGCCTGCTCTTCCGCATATCCGCCTTTCGTCTTGATGGTGCATACGGGCGCTCCCACATCCACGGTCTGCCCTTCTTCTACAAGGATTTCCTCGATTACGCCTTCCTCCGTGCTCGGCAGTTCTGCGGTCACCTTGTCGGTAATTAATTCACAAATCGGCTCATACAATTGTACGCTGTCTCCAGGCTTTTTAATCCACTTCGCAATCGTCGCATTGACTACGCTCTCTGCGAGCTTGGGTACAACAATCGGTTTTACTTGGTTTGAATGAGACAATTGTATCACTCCTCTCCATCCTTCTGATCCACGTTCTTCTATAGCCGCTCTTGATTGGGATGATTTCAATATTCAGCTAATTCCTTCATTGCCTTCTTCAGCTTATCCTTGTTCAACATATAGAACTTCTCCATCGGCGGACTAAATGGCGTAGCCGGCACGTCATAACCGCACAGCCGTTTAATTGGTGCATCCAGCTCATACAGCAGTTCTTCAGCTATGATCGCAGAAACTTCTGCGCCCACGCCGCCTGTCTTATGATCTTCGTGCACAATCAGCACTTTCCCTGTCCGGGAGGCCGCCTCAAGGATCGCTTCTTTGTCTAATGGCTGGATCGTTCTGAGGTCGAGAATATGCGAACTGATACCTTCCTGCTCTAATTCTTCTGCCGCTTGAAGCGCAAAATGAACCGTTAGGCCGTAAGTAATGACGGTAATGTCGTCACCTTCCCGCTTTACATCCGCTTTTCCGATCGGCACGACATAATCTTCGTCCGGAACTTCTCCCTCGATCATTCGATAACACTTTTTATGTTCAAAGTAAAGAACAGGATCCGGATCGCGGACCGCCGCCTTCAGCAGACCTTTCGCATCATACGGTGTGGAAGGGACTACGATTTTCAGGCCAGCCGTTCCGAAGAAAATCGATTCAACGCATTGGGAGTGGTAGAGTCCTCCGAATATCCCCCCGCCGATAGGTGCCCGAATAACCAGCGGACAATCCCAATCGTTATTGGAACGATATCTGATTTTAGCAGCCTCATTAATGATTTGATTCGTCGCAGGGAGCATGAAGTCAGAATACTGCATCTCCGCAATAGGCTTCATTCCGACCATCGCCGCGCCGATTGCAACGCCGGCAATAGCAGATTCAGCAAGCGGCGTATCTAACGCTCTCATATCGCCAAACTCCTCATACAGCCCCTTCGTCGTTCCGAAGACACCGCCTTTGACGCCCACATCCTCGCCTAAAACAAAGACATTGCTGTCCCTTCTCATTTCTTCTGCCATACCCGTACGTATCGCTTCGATATAGCTTATTTTCGCCATCTTCGTTCCCCCCGTTATCCGTTCACTGCGTCATCCGCATACACGTGCAGCAAAGTATCTTCCGGCTTCGGAAAAGGCGCTTGCTCCGCATACTGCGTCGCTTCGTTAATTTCCTGTGTGAATTTTTGAATCAGCTGCTCTTCCTGATCATCCGACCAAATGCCGCAGTCGACCAAATATTGTCTAAATTTCGGCATGCCGTCCTTTTCACGGTGAAATTCAACCTCTTCCTTCGTACGATATGCTAAATCGTTATCCGAAGTGGAATGAGGCGACAATCGGTAAACGACAGCTTCAATCAATGTCGGTCCTTCTCCTCTAAGCGCCCGTTCTCTAGCTTCTTTCACTGCACGATATACCTCAAGGGGATCATTGCCGTCAACTCTCACTCCTGGGAAACCGTATCCCTTCGCTCGATCCGCGATGCATTCCGCACCGACCTGCTTGTTGTACGGCACTGAAATCGCATATTGATTATTTTGACAAAGAAAAATAACGGGAAGCTTATGCACCCCAGCAAAATTGCAGCCTTCATGAAAATCTCCCTGATTGCTGGAGCCCTCGCCAAACGTCACGTAAGAGACGTGGCGTTCTCCTCTCATTTTAGCGGCTAAAGCTACCCCTACAGCATGAGGCACTTGCGTGGTGACTGGGCTTGAACCCGTCAGCATGTTTAAACGCTTATAACCAAAATGAGCGGGCATTTGCCGCCCTCCGCTGTTCGGATCTTCCGCCTTCGCGAATAAAGAAAGCATTAATTCCTTCACCGTCATTCCCATGGAGAGCACAAAAGCAAAATCCCTGTAATAAGGGAGGATATAGTCCACCCCTTTTTCCAGCGCGAAAGCAGCGCCTACCTGAGCTGCTTCCTGTCCGATTCCGGATATATGAAAATTAATCTTACCTGCTCTTTGCAGCATTAAGCCTCGTTCTTCATACTTTCTTGCCAGCAGCATCATCGAATACATGTCGATGACCTGTTGATCGGTCAAACCTAATTCATGATGGTAAAAACTTTGAGTTGCCTGTGCTTCACTCACTTGGGCAGCCTCCTTTTAAATTCAAATCTTATGACACTTCCTCTTATGACCTGGTACTAAATCACTCTTCTATTATACCTTTTTTCCGCTCAGATTCCAATGGCTTTGCCGTCCACTGCCAGCATCGCTTCAGAAATCGCTTCGGATAAGGTCGGATGCGGATGAATCGCGAGCGATACTTCCCATGGCGTTGCTTCCAACAACTGAGCCAGCGATGCTTCGGAAATGAGATCCGTCGCATGAGCGCCAACGATATGCACGCCAAGCACATCATCATTGTCCGCATCCGCGATCACCTTCACAAATCCTTCGGTTTCGCCCATCACCCAAGCTTTACCTAACGCTTTAAACGGAAACATGCCTGTCTTAAGGCGACGGCCCGAGGATTTCGCTTCACTCTCCGTCATGCCTACGCTTCCGATTTCCGGACGTGAATAAATACACTTCGGAATCCGATGAGCGGGAGTATGGTAAGCGGCTTGTCCTGTTAAATGCTCGACCGCACAAATCGCTTCATGAGCTGCCGCATGAGCCAGCTGAAGCCCGCCGTTTACGTCTCCTACCGCGTAAATATGATTCTCATTCGTTTGATAGTGGCTGTTGACACGAATGACACCACCCGCAACCTGTACATCTGTATTTTCCAAACCGATTTCTTCTACGTTCGCCGCCCTGCCAACGCTGACGAGCATTCTTTCCGCCTCTAAAGTCTCCTCTTGGCCGCTCACATCAATCGTATATTGAACGAGGTTTCCGCCCGGTTCCACTCGTTCAGGTATAATCGAAGCGCCTGTCCGAACTTGAATGCCGCGCCCTTCAAATATACGGCGAATTTCACGCGACACCGCCTCATCCTCCATCGGCAGCAGACGATCCGAAGCTTCGATTAATGTGACTTTAACGCCCAGATCGTTCAGCATAGATGCCCATTCGACCCCGATTACGCCGCCGCCGATAATGGCAATGGAATCCGGCAGCTGCTCCATCTGGAAAGCCTCATCACTTGTCATAATTTTCTCGTCCTGCGGAAGACCTGTTAATGTTCTAGGACGTGATCCGGTTGCGATAATGGTGCTTTTCCCTACAACCGTCACCATCTCCCCATCTTCCATCTCTACTGCAACAGCTCCGCTGTTCGGTGAGAAAATCGAAGGACCCATTAATCGGCCTTTCCCTTGAATTACATCAATCTTGTTTTTCCTCATTAACAGCTGGACACCTTCGTACAGCTGGTTCACCACTTCGTTTTTCCTCGCTTGAATCCGTCCGAAATCGACGGTCAGTTCACCCGTTTGAATTCCGAATTCGCTGCTTCGCTTCATCTGGGAAAACAGCTCTGCACTTTTCAGCAGCGCTTTGCTCGGAATACAGCCTCGGTGCAGACAAGTACCGCCCAGCTTTCGGCTTTCCACGACAAGCGCTTTTTTTCCTAATTGCGAAGCCCGTATCGCTGCAGTGTACCCGGCAATTCCGCCACCTAAAATGACAACATCACATTGTATTGCTTCCATACGCACCCTCCATATATGTATATTTCAATTCTATGAAAATATCGAACAAGCTATACTTGCATGCTCAAGGTAAAATCCCTAAAGTTCATTGTAGCGGTTCTGTAATTAGAAATATAGTGTTAAGTTGACATGGACACGGAACAGACAGTATCGTATCATTGGTATTTAGAGAAATCTGATTAGGAATCTGTCTGAAAAGAGGGCGCATAATGAAACAAGTCAACCCCATATTCGCCAGACTCGTTGCCGTCCTGCTGCTGGTCATTCCCGGTTGGGCTGCAACCTATGGCTTTTTGGTCATTAAAAATACGCTATTCGCTTATTTCTCCCAGCACGGCGATGACGGTGCAGACCCGTCGTTGAACTGGCTTAAGCTGATCATCGGGATTGTACTATTTTTGGCTGGCATCAGCTTTATCGGGGGATGGATATTCTTCCGCGATCGCAAGCGCAACTACGTGGCTCCCCGCTTTAAAGAAAAAAAGCCGCCGCGCAGACCCCAAAACAACACTTAAAGGGTGCCTCGAAAGGCACCCTTATTCTTATCCATGCACGCGTCCTATCCGATCGAGCCAGCGAAGCAGCGCATTATTCTCGATCAGCTTGGATATCGAGCTTCTCTCCGCAATCCAATGCAAATAAACGCATCCAACCAGCAAACCGATCTGCACCCAGAGGGGGGCAGTGAAAGCTGCCGTGTAGCCTGCGGAAAATCCAAGCAAATTGGAACCTGTGTCCCCCAGCATCGCCTTCCCCCTTACGTCTAGAGGAAACAGCATAAGAACGGAGATGATCACCGGAAACATAAGAAGGAATGGCAAGACGGGTTCAGCGGCAAACATGAGGGCGGCAAACATCAGAAAGCCATATCCCTTCATCGCTCTTCCCGGCCGAACATCGAGCAGATTGATGGTATTCGTCATGAAGGCCATCAGCAGGAAAGCAAGAACACCTTGTTGAAACGGCAAATTCCACTGTAACACGACGGTTAAAGCAACGATGCCCGTCCCGCCAGCTTTCAATATACCTGTCGTAAACTGCTTTTCCTTGAACACCGCTCCAAGGTGCCCCTTGAATCCTTTAACCGCCGTTGTCCCGATCGTATCATCCAGCCAGCCAATCACGAAAATGATCGATTGATACCATAAGAGAGGAAACAGCAGCGATGTAAGGAGCCTGGACTCTGTCTGCGGGCCTAGCATTCTCTCCAGTATGATCCATAACACGCCATACAGCACGGTTAGAAGCCAAATATAAATGCCGCTCATACTCGGAATACGCTGCCCGGCAAAGTTGTCCCGCTCCAAACCATAATGCTGTAAAAAACGCAAACTTCTCGGTCTTAGCCAATATGCTGCGATGGTAAACAATAGCAGCGCAATACCGACTGTCATCAGGTTGCCCGCTGTCTCCATTTCTCCAACAACGCCCTCCCAACGGCCAAAAATTGTTTCCCCCGATGATAAAAGCCGCTCCAATCTCTACCGGATTCCCGATGCTTAAACGGTACTTCGATTTCCACAATACGGAAACCGCTGCGAGCTGCATCAATCGTCAGACCCACCTCAATGCCAAAACCGCTGCTGAGACCCCCAATTCGCTCCAATACCGCTTTTCTTATCGCTCTTTGACCGGACAAAGGGGCCGCCGATTTAAACCCGCACAATCGATAGATGCCTCCTGAAGCGAGTTTCTTGACAAGTCCAAATCCTCCTTTTCTACGCGCTGGAGGGAACTTGGCAATCGTCATATCCGCGAGACCATCCATCACCGGCCGGATCAGATGAACGGCATGAACGGCACTCTCTCCTAAATCCGCATCGAGAAAAACGATAATATCTCCGCTAGAGCGGAGAAAGCCTTCCATCAGTGCGGCACCTTTCCCCTGATTTTTTCCGTACCGAATCAGCAAATCACACCATCTATCGGCAACCTGCGAAGTCCGATCATTGCTGCCGTCGTCGATCACGATCATCTCCGTCCAAGCTTGCGGATCAACCTCCGTCTTCATTCGATGTAAGGCCTGAAGCGTCTCCCCGATTCGGTGCTCCTCGTTATAAGCCGGAATAATGATAGAAATAGAAGGCCGCATGCGTTTCGTCCTCCAATACGGTTTTTAAATATTGCAAAAACTCAGCGATAGCCGCAGGTTTGGAAATATCCATCTGTTCTGGCTCCAAATATATTATTTTGGGATGATCGATGTCTTCTTGCATCACCGTCTGAACCTCCTCAGGCCACTCGTTCGTCCAGTTCGTACCGGATACGATGAGAAGATCAGGCTTCTCTACCGACTCGCGCCACTTGTTTGCCAAGTCTGCTGGTGTTGTGCCTTCCTCTAGATGTACCTCTTCCCAGACGATGCCTGCCGATTTCATGACGAAAGACAGCATATCCTGCTTCTGATCGTCCGAGCGATACCAGACGACCTTTTTATTCTGAATTCTTGGCGTCAGCTGCTGGTTCACCGTTTGCAGATACACTATCTGCTTCTCCAGTGACTGTGTGCGCTGAATTTGATTTTCATAGCGGGTCATTAGTCGGTCCACCAAATTGTTTTCCGTATGATTCATCCATGTCTGCCCTAAGGTTCCGCCGATAAGAATGCCGATTCCAAGAGCGAAGAAGATGGCTACGATCGATCCAATATGATACCTTGTTGTCAGCATGCCATTTCCCTCCTGTCATCTAAAGCATGCGAGCGGATTAAGAGATATTAGGACAAAGACAATTTAATGTAAATGCGAATCATATCTAAAAAATGACGAAATCCAGGATGAATATAGCCGAGCATCGCAAGTGGAAATAAGGCAGCTACAGGTAGATACCATAAATTTCTCATCTTGACAGGACGATGGTACAGCTTGCTGACTCCTTTCGCATCGACCAGTTTATTGCCAATTTTCATTCGGACAAGCAGAGTGCTGGCCATTCCTTTTCTGCCTTTTTCCAGAAAATCGATCATGTGCGTATGAGCACCAAGCGTAACGATAAGCTCCGCTTTTTTCTGAAAGGCGAGCAGCATAGCGATATCCTCGCTCGTACCTTTCGCTGGGATGGTTGCCGCTTCAAGACCTAATTTGTGAATTCGATGCAGCCCCGGCGCCTCCCCGTCTGCATAAGCGTGGACAAGCAGCTCCGCACCGCACTTGAGCGCTTGATCGGATACACTATCCATATCTCCAACGATCAGATCCGGTTGAAAACCGTTCTCAAGCAGTGCATCCGCACCGCCATCGACTCCGATCAGCACCGGCCTGTAATCTTGTATATAATCATTTAATGCAATGAGATCCTTCTTATAGCCGCTGCCGCGAACAACAACGACGACGTGTCTTCCGAGCATGGAGGTCTTTATGTACGGCAGCTGCAGATCATCGATGACGAAATCCTTTTCCTTCTGTGCGTAAGTAAGTGTATTATCTATAAAATCACTGAGTTCACTTCCGAGGTTTTGCTGAGCTAATGCATTCATCCGTTTCCATCGCTCTCGAGTAAATCGTCTGTACGCCACCTCTCCTGCAGGCGTGACAATGGCCAATTCCGAAATTTTGATCGGATCTCCATGATGAAAATGCTCGAAATCCACCTCGGCGATTTCAAAAATCGGGATATCTGCCTTCAGTAGAATATCAGCTCCACAAGCAGGATAGCGTCCGTTCATCGTGAGCGAAGCATTGATCACGGCTTTCACTTTCGCCTCGATCAATCCGTTCGCCGCCATTTCATCGATGTTTTCGTGTCGGATGACCGCAATTTGTTTTGGCTTGATCGTCCGAAGAAGCTGTTTCGTGCTTTTACCTACACTCGCCACACCGCTTATTTCTTTCGTCCAGCCCATGCTTACCTAACCTCCCAAGCTGTTTCGCGAACGAACTACCACTTAGTATGGTTATTCTTTACAAGCCTTATACTTCGAAACGTAGAGGCAGCTCCATTCTTGAAAGGAAATCATAACCACCCGTCCAACGGGTGGTTTGCTCTGGGGGTATAACCCCCTGTTGCCAAACTGCGCCTAAAGACGCTAGCCTGACAATAAAATTGTTCAGGCTCAGTGTAATTTGTCGCTTTCACT